>NZ_JBVHYH010000172.1:0-1014 GCF_055569135.1 Kitasatospora sp. NPDC029367 | reverse complement strand
TCCGCCGCGAACGGAGCGATCTTCGCCTCGGCCAGCGAACGCACCGCCTCACGGAGCATCTCGTGCTCCTCGGAGATACGGAAGAGATCGAAGTCCTGGCTCATGATCGCCACTCCTGTTTCACGACGGTACTCAGTACCCTTCATTATGCACGTGCGTGGCAAAAAGGGAACTCAGTGCCTTCACAGGGCGGCACTGAGTTCCCTATCCTTTTCCTGCCGAACTACGCCGAACTGCTGACGTACCAGTGACGTACCACTGGCGTACCACTGGCGTACCACTGGCGTACCACTGGCGTACCACTGGCGTACTTCTGCCGACAGAGCCGGTCCGAGCGCAGGGAGATGACAGCGTGGTCCACTCAGCCATCGATGCCGACACCCGGAGCACGACGCTGTACTTCCAGCGCTGTACCTGGTGCAACAACCCGACCTTCCAACGGCTGCTCTGCCCCACCTGCGGCTCCACCGAGCTGCGACTGGAGCCCAGCGAGGGCACCGGCGTGGTCCGGCGCTGCGCGGTCGAACAGGCCCGGACGCCCTTGGTCCGGCAGAAGTCGCTGATCCGGATGGAGGAGGGGTTCGACGTCTGGTGCATCGTGGACGGGATGCGCAGCACCGTCCCGGTCGGCACCCGGGTGCGGCTGTACTCCTCCCCCGACTCCGAGCAGCCCGAGCTGCGGCTGCTGCCGGTGGAGGAGCCGCCGCCGGTGCAGGACCTCGAACCGCGGCCGCTGCCGCCCACCAAGGGCGGTTTCACCCAGCACCTCGCGGCCTTCGCCGAATAGCCGGCGGAGTCGCCCCGGGCCTCGGGCCCCGGACCTCGGTTCCCGGATCTGGGGCCTCCGGTCTCGGGCCTCGGACCGGACCGGGGCGCGAGCGGCGGGAACGGAGAACGACGGAGGGCGTGGGGGGGGGGGGGGGGGGTGAGGGGGGGCAACAACCCTCTAGTGGTTAGTGGCTTTTCGTGGGCGTGTCACTTCTGGGTTGTTCTCCCTGATTGTATCTCGTAGGA
>NZ_JBVHYH010000171.1:0-1276 GCF_055569135.1 Kitasatospora sp. NPDC029367 | reverse complement strand
TGGCGACGGAGAGAGCAGCCGTGGGGTGGGGGGAGGCCGACGCGGGGGAGGCGTCCGTGGTGACCGCTCCCTGTTGTGGTTCCGCTGAGTGCGGGGCGGACGGGAGAGCCAGGCACAGGGCGGCCGCGGTGCAGGCCACGGCCGCGCCCAGGGCGTGCCGGCGGTGGCGGCGCCGGTCGGCGCGTCGGCGGATCTCCGCGGCGGGCAGAGCCGGTGCGGGCAGCTGGGTGCCGAGCAGCCGCAGCCGGTCGCCGACGGTGTCGTGGATGGGGTCGTGGGTGGGGTCAGACACTGAGCTTTCCTTCCGCGCTGGTCGGGATCTGGTCGGCGAGTCTGGCCGCGAGTGCGGTCCGGCCGCGGGCGAGGCGGCTCTTGATAGCGCTGACGCTGGCGCCGGTCTCGGCCGCGACCTGCTCGACGGAGAGGTCGCACATGTGGTGCAGGACCAAGGCGCTCCGCTGTGCCTCGGGGAGGTCGCGGAGCGCGGTGACCAGCATCAGGTGCTCCTCGGTGGGCGGCTCGACGGTGGGTGGTTCCCGGTGCTGGTGGCGTCCGGCCAAGTGCAGGCCCCGGGCCAGACGCCGCCAGCGGGAGACGGCCAGCCGCCGGGCCGTGGTCCGGATCCACGCCTCCGGGGCGTGGTCCGGGTCGAAGGTGCGCCTTCGGTCCCACGCGCGGATGAAGGCCTCCTGCACCACGTCCTGCGCTTCGGACCAGTTGCCGGTCAGCGCGTAGAGCTGCCCGGTCAGGCGGGAGAAGGACGCCGCGTAGAACGCGTCGAACTCCTGTGGCGTCATCAAGGGCCTCTCCTCCGGGGCTGTCCATCGGTCACTTCGCGGCACTGGCGGCTCGCGGGGAAGCACTCCTCGGCGGTGGTGGAGCCGTGCGGCGTGGGCGGAGCTTCCCGCTCTGTACGCACCAGCGCCGGCCCCGGGTTGCACCCACGGCCTGTGGCATGGATCACGTGTGCGGGGTGCGACCCGCCGGGCGTCGGCAGGCGTACCGGGGCGCGGGCATCAACCGGACGCCCGCAGGAAAGGACACGGATTCATGCGTATCCGCCCGATCACGCTCATCGCCGCCACCGCCGCGGTCATCGCGACTGCGGGGGGAGCGGCCACCGCCGCGACCAGTAGCTCCACCCCCACTCCCACTCCCACGGCCGTCCCCACGGCCCAGAGCCAGCCCTCCGCTGCGCCTGCCGCCCCGACGGCCGCCGGCGGTGGCTCGTCCGTCACCCGCGCGCCGGCCACCCCGGCTGCTTTCTCCGTCGCCG
>NZ_JBVHYH010000170.1:0-1349 GCF_055569135.1 Kitasatospora sp. NPDC029367 | reverse complement strand
GATGCTCCTATGGAAGTCAAGCGGCTTCAGTGAGGTCGCTTTGGGTGGTTTGTCTGGTGGTGTTGGTGGTGCGGATCGACCGTTGCAGGACTCGGTAGACCTCGCGGGCGATGTGGCGTTTCAGGCAGCGCATGATGTCCTTCTTGGCGAGGCCTTCGGTCGTGCGCCGTTCGACGTAGGCGCGGGTGCGCGGATCATGGCGCATCCGACACAGCACGATCGTGTGCAGGGCGTGGTTGGCGGCTCGGTCACCGCCGCGGTTGAGCCGGTGACGGTCGCGTCGTCCGGATGAGGCGGGTATGGGCGCGACGCCGCACAGGTGCGCGAAGGCTGCCTCGGAGTGCAGGCGGTCGGGGTTGTCCCCGACAGTGGCCAGCAGCTGGCCGGCCACGTCCGGACCGACGCCCTTGAGCGCGAGCAGGTCCGGCGCGGCCTGGGCGGTCAGTGTCTTGAGGTGGGCGTCCAGCTCGTCAGCCTCGTCGGTCAGGGCCAGGATGCGCTTGCCCAGGCGGCGCAGGGCCGCCTTGACGGCGTGGGCCGGGTCGGCGAGGTCGTCGCCCGGCCGGAGCCGGGAGCATGCCTGGGCCAGGACGGCGGCCTGCAGTCCGTGTAGTTGGGCGCGCAGGTTCTCCGGTGCGGTGACCAGCAGCTGCCGGGCCTGGTTGATTGCCTGGGTGCGGGACTTGACGGCTGATCGGCGCACGACGCGCAGGGTGCGGATGGCCTCGACGATGCCGTCACGGGTCTTCGGGGTGCCGCTGGCCCGGCCGGAGGCCACCGCCTGGGCGGCGGCGTAGGCGTCGATCGGGTCGGACTTGCCCTTCATACGGCGGGTCTTTCGGTCGGGGCGGTCGACCTCGATGACGGTCAGGCCGGCCCGGCGCAGGATGCGGGCCAGTTCGGCGCCGTAGGCGCCGGTGCCCTCGATGCCGACGGCGGTGACGGTGCCGAAGGAGCGTAGCCAGGCGAGCAGTTGGCGGTAGCCGGTACCGGTGGCAGGGAACTCGCGGTCGGCCAGGTGGCGGCCGATGCGGTCGATCACGGCCGCGTGGTGGGTCTCGCCGTGGGTGTCCACGCCGCCTGTGACTTCCAGGGCCTGGTCCGTCATGCTGGTCACTGCCGTCCTCTCGCTGAACCGGGTGGGCGGCACGCGCCGGCCGGGCGGGCGGACAAGACAGTGGCGGGGCTTCTGGACCAAGCTCCTATTAGGTCACGGTCGCCCGTCCGGTCGCGTGCGGTGGCTCTCCGAGCGGGCCGACGAATCGCCTAAAAGACAGCCGGTCGGCGTCGGTCAGTCCGTGAGTCAGACCCGGCGGAGAAGCCACCACACATCCTCACTGTCAGTCCTC
>NZ_JBVHYH010000169.1:0-1394 GCF_055569135.1 Kitasatospora sp. NPDC029367 | reverse complement strand
CTGAGGACAAGCCCTCGGCCTATTAGTACCGGTCAACTCCACCCCTCACAGGGCTTCCATATCCGGCCTATCAACCCAGTCGTCTACTGGGAGCCTTACCCTCTCAAGGAGGTGGGAGTGCTCATCTCGAAGCAGGCTTCCCGCTTAGATGCTTTCAGCGGTTATCCCTCCCGAACGTAGCCAACCAGCCATGCCCTTGGCAGGACAACTGGCACACCAGAGGTTCGTCCGTCCCGGTCCTCTCGTACTAGGGACAGCCCTTCTCAACACTCCTACGCGCACAGCGGATAGGGACCGAACTGTCTCACGACGTTCTAAACCCAGCTCGCGTACCGCTTTAATGGGCGAACAGCCCAACCCTTGGGACCTACTCCAGCCCCAGGATGCGACGAGCCGACATCGAGGTGCCAAACCATCCCGTCGATATGGACTCTTGGGGAAGATCAGCCTGTTATCCCCGGGGTACCTTTTATCCGTTGAGCGACGGCGCTTCCACAAGCCACCGCCGGATCACTAGTCCCTACTTTCGTACCTGCTCGACCCGTCAGTCTCACAGTCAAGCTCCCTTGTGCACTTACACTCAACACCTGATTGCCAACCAGGCTGAGGGAACCTTTGGGCGCCTCCGTTACCCTTTAGGAGGCAACCGCCCCAGTTAAACTACCCACCAGACACTGTCCCTGATCCGGATCACGGACCCAGGTTAGACATCCAGCACGACCAGAGTGGTATTTCAACGGCGACTCCACAACAACTGGCGTTGCTGCTTCACAGTCTCCCACCTATCCTACACAAGCCGAACCGAACACCAATATCAAGCTATAGTAAAGGTCCCGGGGTCTTTCCGTCCTGCTGCGCGAAACGAGCATCTTTACTCGTAATGCAATTTCACCGGGCCTATGGTTGAGACAGTCGAGAAGTCGTTACGCCATTCGTGCAGGTCGGAACTTACCCGACAAGGAATTTCGCTACCTTAGGATGGTTATAGTTACCACCGCCGTTTACTGGCGCTTAAGTTCTCAGCTTCGCCCCACCGAAATGGAGCTAACCGGTCCCCTTAACGTTCCAGCACCGGGCAGGCGTCAGTCCGTATACATCGCCTTACGGCTTCGCACGGACCTGTGTTTTTAGTAAACAGTCGCTTCTCGCTGGTCTCTGCGGCCACCCCCAGCTCGGAGTGCAAGACTCGTCACCAGGAATGGCCCCCCTTCTCCCGAAGTTACGGGGGCATTTTGCCGAGTTCCTTAACCATAGTTCACCCGAACGCCTCGGTATTCTCTACCTGACCACCTGAGTCGGTTTGGGGTACGGGCCGCCATGAAACTCGCTAGAGGCTTTTCTCGACAGCATAGGATCATCCACTTCACCACAATCGGCTCGGCATCAGGTCTCAG
>NZ_JBVHYH010000168.1:0-1470 GCF_055569135.1 Kitasatospora sp. NPDC029367 | reverse complement strand
CCAATACCGGTGATTTAGGTTGTTTTCCGGCTGGTTGAGGTCGCTCGGGTCGGCCCAACCAGCCGGACCGTTGGGGTGTCGGGTCGCGGTGGGCTGCGGTGCTCGGCGCGTTTGAGTGCCCAGTTGGACATCTTGCGTTTGATCACACGGGGGTTGGAGCGTAACCGCCGTGCGGGCAGCAGCCGTTCGGTGATCTCACGCAGGCTCTGGGCGATGGCCCGGGCGAGCCGGGAGGGGGGAAAGCGCCGCCTGCCCGGTGACGTGGCGGCGGACGATGCGCAGGGTGCGGGTGAAGGAGATCCGGTCCGGGTCGTGCCCGCCCTTGAGGGCGGCCTGGTGCATCAGGTCCCGCAACGCATGGTGGACCAGCAGGAACGCGAAGATCTCCTGTTCGACCCCTCGCGGGTGCCGCGAACGGAGCACGAGCCGGGGCCCGCCCTGGTGGTTCTTGATCTCGTCGAGGGTGTTCTCGATCTCCCACCGCTGGGCATACAGGGCTGCGAGCTCGTCCGCCGGAGCCCGGGCCGGGTCCAGGACGGTGGTGATCAGCCGGTAGACGGTGCCGTCGCGGCCGAGCCTGTACTCGATCACCCGGACCCGTTCCGGCTCCGTGCGGCGGTAGTTGTCCCGCGCGGCGACGATCTCCGACAGGTAGGAGCCGTCCGCGAGGGTCTCGACCACAGGCAGCACGACGACGCTGCGGACCCGCCACAGCAGGTCGGCGCCGCCCGCCTTCGCCGCCCGCCACAGGTCGAAGCCGCAGAATCCCCGATCCGCCAGGACGAGCATCCCCTCGGTCAGGGCGGGGAACAGCCGCGCGGCCAGAGCACTCTCGTGCAGCGCCAGAGGACCGGCCTCGGCTGCGAACACGGCATGGGTGCCGCACTCGGCCAGGGCCGCCACCCTCACCTGCGGATACGCACTGCGGCCCTGCCCACGGCTGGTTCCCGGACGCCCGAAGAACTCCGCATTCGCCACCGTGTCCGGCACATCGAAGACGGTGCCGTCCACCGCGACCAGCCGCCAGCGCCGATACCAGGCACCCTGCGTCCCGGCGACCGCGACCGGCCGGCAGACCCGCCCGAACAGGATCCGCAACGGCTCCGGGCCCAACCGCAGCCGGGCCCGGCCGATCGCCGCCGTCGTCGGCACCCGCCAAGTGGCCGCCCATCGGCCCTCCCGCTCCAGTCCCTGCACCAGGAGCCGGGCCACCTCCTCATAGCCCTGACCGAAGAACAGGCACATCGCCAGGACGAAATAGACCACAACCCGCGCGGGAAGCAGCCGCGTTCGCTGCTCGACCCGACCGCACTCGGCGACGACCTCGTCGACCAACTCGGGCGGGAAGGCCCGCGTCAGCACCCCCAACGCGATCCGATCCGAGAGCCGATCACTCGCCGGCAACTTCACCTGTCCAGGCCTTGGCACAAACCACTCAACGACCGAATCACACCAAAGTCACCGGTATTG
>NZ_JBVHYH010000166.1:0-1696 GCF_055569135.1 Kitasatospora sp. NPDC029367 | reverse complement strand
CGCCTTGCCCTTGGCCGGGGCGGCCGGCTCGGCCTTGTCCTTGGCGGGCGCGGGGGGGGGGGGGGGGGGGGGGGCGGGGGGGGGGGGGGGGGGGGGAGGGGGGGGGGGGGGGGGGGGGGGAAGAGGGGGGGGGGGGGGCCCCCCCCCCCCCCCCCCCCCCACTCCCGACCTATTTCACGCCCGGCCGCGCATCAGCCCGGGGATGTAAACCCGTGGACCAATGCGGCCTGCCCGAGGATCAACCGGTGGGCCGATGCCGCTCCCCCGCGCCCCGTGACAGCGTCCTCGGCATGGACACCACGCCGTTCACCGGCCCCACCGGACCGTCCGGACCGAACCGCCGCCCCGGACCGACCCGCCGTCGCATGCTGGGTACCGCTCTGGCCCTGGGCGTCGCCGCCCCGCTCGGTCTGGCCTCCACCGCCCGGGCGGACGCCCCCGCCGCACCGGGCGGCACTCCCACGCCTGCTCCGGCACCGGGCCGGCTCACGCTGCCCGCGCCCACCGGCCCGCACCGCATCGGCACGGTCGCCCTGCACCTGCGCGACACCGCCCGGCCGGACCCGTTCGCCGGCCCCGGCCGGTACCGCGAGCTGATGGCCAGCGTCTGGTACCCCGCCCGGCAGGCCGAGGAGCTCCCGCTCGCCCCCTGGCTGAGCGACGGCGCCCTCAAGGCCTACCTGGACGACGCCGGCTACCAGCTCCCGCTCAGCGCCGCCCCGCTCACCGCCGCCCGCCAGGGCGCACCCGTCCATCGCCCCGGCCACCGCCCCGGCCACCGGCTGCCCGTCGTCGTCTACTCGCACGGCGCCCACGCCCACCGGGCCGTCAACACCGTCATCGTCCAGGAACTCGCCAGCCACGGTTACGTCGTGGTCACCGTCGACCACACCTGGGACGCGTTCACCGAGTTCCCCGACGGCCGGGTGCTCACCCCGTGGCTCGAGGGCGCCCCCAGGATCAGCCCGAACGACTGCGCCGCCGACGCCCGGTTCGTCCTGGACTGCGTCGAGGAGCTCGCCGCCGGACGCAACCCCGACGTCGACGGGAAGGCGCTCCCCGAGGGCCTCCTCGGCGCCCCCGACCCGCTCGACGTCGGCATGTTCGGCTGGTCCAAGGGCGGTTCGGCCACCGCCGCCGTCCTCATGGCCGACCGCCGCGTGCGGGCCGGCCTCGCCATCGACGGTCCGATGGCGGCGATCACCGTCACCGACCTGGACCGGCCGTTCATGATGATCACCGCCGAGTTCGGCCGCGACCAGAACCCGAACGCCGTCACCTTCTGGAACCACCTGCGCGGCTGGCACCTCAACATCCAGGCCGACGGCGTCCGCCACAACTCCTACGGGGACGCGGCAGTCCTGATGCCCCAGGTCGCCAAGGAGCTCGGCATCCCCGACCAGCAGCTCCAGGAGATGGTCGGCACCCTCCCCGCCGACCGCTCCACCCGCATCCAGCAGTCCTACCCGCTCGCCTTCTTCGACGCCCACCTCCGCCACCGCCGCAGCGCCCTCCTCGACGGCCCCTCGCCGAGGTTCCCGGAGGTCAAGTACCTCCCGTGACACCGGAATCGGGGGGGCGCCACGGGGGTGTGGGCGCCCGGGGCCGAAAGAACGGCCGGTGGTCCCCCCTGCTTCCCCTCCCTCCCTGCCGGGCCACCCACTCCCCCCCCAAAAGTTGCTCCGCCCGCTCCCGC
>NZ_JBVHYH010000165.1:0-1751 GCF_055569135.1 Kitasatospora sp. NPDC029367 | reverse complement strand
ACCGGCACCCTCCGCCGCAACACCCCCGAAACCACCCAACTCACCCACGCCCTCGCCCACACCTGGACCCACAACACCCCCACCACCCCACCCACACCCACCACCCCCACCCACCACACCCCCCTCCCCACCTACCCCTTCCAACACCACACCTACTGGCTCCACCCGGTCGCCGACTCCGGCGACTTCGGACGGCACGGCACCGGACACCCGCTGGTCGGCGGCGCCATCGAACTCCCGGGCAGCGACGCCCTGGTACTCACCGGACGGGTCTCCCTCGACGCCCAACCCTGGCTGGTCGACCACGCGGTCCTCGACACCGTCCTGCTCCCCGGCACCGCGTTCCTCGACATCGCCATGCGGGCAGGGTCCGAGGTCGGCTGCACCCACGCACAGGACATCACCCTGGACAACCCGCTGCTCGTGCCCGAACACGACACGGTCGACCTACAGATCCAGGTCAACTCACCCGGCGATGACGGCAATCGGCCCTTCACGATCCACTCCCGCCTCGGCGACGCCGAGTGGATCCGGCACGCCACCGGCGTACTCTCCCCCGAGGCACCGCCGGCACCGCCGACTCCGCAGCACGCGGCCTGGCCGCCCCCGACCGCCACCCGCCTTCCGATCGCGGACCTCTACGGGCAGCTGGCGGAACGCGGCTACACCTACGGACCCGCGTTTCGGGGACTTCGGGCCGCCTGGCAGGACGCGGACGCCCTGTACGCCGAAGTGGAACTGGCCGAGGACGTCAGTGAGGCCGGCTTCGGGGTCCACCCCGCACTGCTCGACGCGGTGCTCCACGTGCGGCTCGCAACCACCGGTGACGACGGTGACGGCACAGACCTGGAGCTGCCGTTCTCCTGGTCGGGCGTCAGCCTCCACGACTCGGGCGCCCGAACGCTCCGAGCCCGGGTGGCCCTCGTGGACGACGCCACGATCGCCCTGGACGTGACGGACGCGAACGGCAGGCCGGTCCTCACCGTCGGCGCTCTGGCCACGCGGCCGGTGGACCCGGCGAAGCTCGTGTCGAGCGACCTAGCGCCGTTGGCGTTGGAGTGGGTCCCCGCCACCACCGACACCACCGCCACCACCACACCCCCCACCCCCGACATCCTCATCGTCCGCCCCCACGACGACACCACCACACCCCACGACCCCATCGCCGCCGCCCACCACCTCGCCGAACAAACCCTCACCCGCGTACAGGAATGGCTCGCCCAGGACCACCCCGACAACGCCCACCTCGTCATCCTCACCCGCGGCGCCGTCTCCACCGGACAGACCGACCCCATCACCGACCTCCCCGCCGCCACTACCTGGGGACTCATCCGCACCGCACAAAACGAACACCCCCACACCTTCACCCTCCTCGACCACCACGGCGACACCCCCAGCCCCGACACCATCACCGCCGCCCTCACCACCGGCCAACCCCAACTCGCCCTCCGCAACGGCGACTTCCTCACCCCCCGACTCACCCCCACCACCCCCAACCCCAACCCCACCACCCCCACCATCGACCCCAACGGCACCATCCTCATCACCGGCGGCACCGGCACCCTCGCCACACACCTCGCCCGCCACCTCGTCACCACCCACGGAACCCGCCACCTCCTCCTCACCAGCCGCCGCGGACCCACCGCACCCGGCGCCCCAGAGCTCAGGGACGAACTCACCACCCTCGGCGCCACCACCGTCACCATCACCGCCTGCGACACCTCCAACCCCACCGCACTCGCGGAACTGCT
>NZ_JBVHYH010000164.1:0-1761 GCF_055569135.1 Kitasatospora sp. NPDC029367 | reverse complement strand
GAGGAGGAATCGGGGCGTGGCTCCCCCCCCCTGGGGCGGGCGTCCGACGGGGGGGGGGCCCCCCCCCCCCCCCCCCCCCCCCCCCCCCCGCCCACCCACCTTTCCTCGTTCGCCTTCCCCCCGCCGCGTGCCGCCCTGCCCGGATCCGTCCCCGGGCGGCTCCGCCGTGCCCGTCTGCTTGGAGAGACCCGTGAACCACCACCGTCTGAGGGGCGTCGCCTCGCTCGTCGTGGCGGCCGGCGCGCTCACCGCCGCCCTGCCGCTGAGCCCGGCCGCCCAGGCGGCCGAGCCCGTCGTCGCCGGGTCGGCGGCTGATCCTTCCGCTGTCGGTCAGAACGTCAAGACCGTGACGTACCAGGGGCTTTCGCTCCAGGTGCCGTCGAGCTGGTCGGTGGTCGACCTGGCTCAGGCCCCCGACACCTGCGTCCGGCTGGACCGGAACACCGTCTACCTCGGCCACCCCGGCGCGGACCAGAACTGCCCGACCCACCTGATCGGGGAGAAGGCGGACGCGCTGGTCGTCGAGACCTTCGCCGGTGCCGCCGAGCGGGCCGACCTCACCACCGTCGCGGTGCCCGCCGGACGCGGCGTCCCGTCCCTGCCGGACAGCGTCGGTCAGGAGGCGCGGGTGGCCTTCGAGGGCGCCGGCGTCTACGTGACGGCGAGCCACGCCGCCTCCTCCGCCGCCGCGGTGCAGCGCATCCTCGCCTCCGCGGCGATCGAGGGCGGCGCCACCGCGGCCCCGGTTCCGGTGCCGCAGTCGCCGAAGGCCGCACCGGGCGCCCTGGCCGCGCCCGCCGCGTCCGCCGCGGCGTCGGAGGCCTCGTCGGCGACGCCGAGCACCGGCTACACCGGCAAGGCGTTCGACGCCTGCGCCGCCCCTTCGTCCGGCGCGATGTCGGACTGGGCCTCCTCGCCCTACCGGGGCGTGGGCATCTACATCGGCGGTCCGACCCGGGTCTGCGCGCAGAACAACCTCACCGCGTCGTGGGTCGCGGAGCAGAGCGGTGCGGGCTGGCACCTGCTGCCCATCTACGCGGGCACCCAGGCCGCGGGGATCTCCTCCTCGGACGCCGAGGGCCAGGGCCGGGCGGCGGCGGAAGCCGCGGTCAACCTGGCCCAGAGCCTGGGCTTCACCAGCGGCACGGTGCTCTACGTCGACATGGAGGCCTATGCCCCCGGCTACCGCACCAACGTGCTGAACTACCTGTCGGGCTGGACCAGTCGACTTCACGAGCTCAACTTCCGCTCCGGCGTCTACAGTTCCTCGTCGAGCGGGATCAAGGACATGGTCGCCGTGTACAACTCGTCCGGCTTCGACCGCCCCGACGTGGCCTGGTCGGCGAACTGGAACAACGCCGCTGACACCGACGACAGTTACATCCCGGCGGGGTACTGGTCCAACCACCAGCGCGTCCACCAGTACGCCGGCGACGTCACGGAGTCGTACGGCGGCACCTCCATCAACATCGACCGGAACTACGTCGACGTCGCCGCCAAGGCCTCGGTGAACGACCCGGGGATGACGAACCTGACGGCCGGTGACTTCAACGGTGACGGCAAGAAGGACCTGGTGGCGGTGGAGGTGTCGACCGGGAAGCTGTGGCTGTACCCGGGGTCGGGGTCGGGCACGCTGGGCAGCCGGGTGGAGATCGGTACCGGTGGTTGGAACGGGATGAGCAACCTGGCGGCCGGTGATCTGAACGGTGACGGCAAGGACGACATCGTGGCGACCGAGAAGTCGACGGGGAAGCTGTGGCT
>NZ_JBVHYH010000163.1:0-1912 GCF_055569135.1 Kitasatospora sp. NPDC029367 | reverse complement strand
CCGACCAGGCTCACCTACCAGCTCGCCGACCAGCACGGCACCGGCACCCTGTCCATCGACTCGGCGACCACCGATGTCAACCGCCGCTGGACCGATCCCTTCGGCGTCCTGCGCGGCTCCGGCAGCGGGACCTCGTGGGCGGGCGACAAGGGCTTCGTCAACGGGTTGAAGGACGACGCGACCGGCTTCACCAACCTGGGCGCCCGCCAGTACCAGCCCAGCACCGGCCGCTTCCTCAGCCCGGACCCGCTGATGCTGGCCGACAACCCGCAGCAGTGGAACGCGTACGCCTACAGCAACAACGACCCGGTGAACAACACCGACCCCACCGGCATGGCGCTGGAGGAGTGCGCGAGCGGATTCGCCAAGTGCTCCAACATGGGCACCGTGGTCGACACGACGCAGGACGGGCCGAACTACCAGCGGATCGTGGCGGAGATCAAGAGGGCGGAACCGATCCGCAGGGCGGGTTACGTCAAGTTCGTCGAGAGGAGCCTGTCGAAGCCCCTGCCGAACCCCAACCGGGAGAAGAAGGTGCCGACGGCCCCCGCAGGGCCGGGGGGCGTCATCGTCGGCCACTCCACGAGGGAGGTCAGCCACGACGCGCAGCCCACCGTCGACTACAGCGTCGGAACCGACTTCGGCTCGGCCGAATCGCTGGACCCGGTGGTCCTGGGGATCTCCACGACGGAGGCGACCCAGTTGAGCAAGCAGGTCACGAAGAAGAACACCTTCTCCCACAGCAACAAGGTCGACGGAAGCGTCAAGTTCAAGATCGGCGGAGTCGAGATCGGGGCGGACACCGAAGCCAACTGGGAATGGGGCTCGGAGGACACCACGCAGACGACCGAGGGGAAGACCGACTCGGTGACGGTGGACCAGAAGGTGACGCTGCGGCCCACCGTGCTCCACCAGTTGTACGGCAAGTCGCCCATCGTGACCCGACGGGTCTACGAGACCACGTACTACTACGACGACGGGAGGACGACGACCAAGACGTGGGGGACCGTTTACGTCAGCAGCTGGACCCCGGTCCTCTACCAGCCCGGGGCACAGGTGCAGGACGTCAAGGAGCCGTAGCAGTGCCGGGCCGATCGTGGGCCGGCACCGCATCACAGAAGGTCGAAGGAGGAGGATGAGCCGTGTGAGGGGTGTCACCGGGAGGCTTCGCACCGTTGTCGCGGGTCTGGCGTTCAGCGCCTGCGCGTGCACCACGGTGTCCGGGCAGGCCGGCGCCGGCGCCGGGGCGACTCCCACGCCGACGCCGACGCCGACCCCGACGGTGTCGGACCAGGCGGCCCGGTCGGACCAGGTCAAGCAGTTGATCCTGGGGACAGCCAAGGAGAGAGGGACGGCACCTGTCGGTGACGCGTTCACGGAGCTCCGGTTCAGCAACGGCTACGGGCCGGAGCTGATCTGGCAGGCGGAGAAGACCGGTGACATCTGCACGGCTTCGGACCGGGTGCTCGCCCGGGGCTGTGTCCCGCTCGCGGAGATCGCCAAGCGGCCGACTCCGGGAGTCGGCACCTTCGTCGGCGCGAGCCTGTTCGAAGGCAGCTGGTCGGTGCTGCTGATGGCCGACGGTGAGACGGTCGATCACATCTCCTGCCAGGGGCGGGACTTCCCGGTCCGCGCCGGGTACTCGATCCCGGTGGACGGTGTGCTCCACACCGTCTACACCGTGGCCGTCCCCAGGAACCTCCAGGGCCGGTACCACGTGGCCGTCCAGCGGGACGGCGGGTCGGCCGAGGAACGCCTCGACATCACCATGGAGAAGGACTACGGCAACGTTCCCGTGGAGTGCTGAGCGGCTGAGCGTGACCCGGGGGGGGGGGGGGGGGGGGGGGGGGGGGGGGGGGGGGGGGGGGGGGGGGGGGTGGGCGGGGGGGGGGGGGGGGGGGGGGGGGGAGGA
>NZ_JBVHYH010000162.1:0-2126 GCF_055569135.1 Kitasatospora sp. NPDC029367 | reverse complement strand
CCCTCGCCCACCACCGCCACACCCAAGGACTCCCCGCCACCAGCCTCGCCTGGGGACTCTGGACCGACACCAGCACCATGACCAACACCCTCACCGAGGCGGACCGGGACCGGCTGGCCCGCCAGGGCTTCCGCGGCATGTCCGCCGAGCGGGCCCTCGCCCAGTTCGACACCGCGCTCGCCTCGGCCGAACCGGTGCTGGTGACCGCCGAGTTGGATGCGTCGGCACTCCAGCGACAGTCCGCCGAGGGCACCCTGCCGCCCCTGCTCGGCAAGCTCGTCCGGGCCAGGCCCCGCCGGGTCGCCGCCGCCACGGAACCGGGTGGCGACACCCTGGAACAGCGGCTCACCGGCCTCACCGCACCGCAACAGGCCGAACTGCTGAGCGAGTTGGTGACCCGGCACGTCACCGCCGTCCTGGGGCACACCGGTGCCGCCGAGCTGGACCCCGAACGCCCGTTCAGCGAGCTGGGCTTCGACTCGCTGACCGCCGTCGAGCTGCGCAACCGGCTGAGCACCGCCGTCGGCCGACGCCTGCCCTCGACCCTCGTCTTCGACCACCCGACCACCTCGGCGATCGTCCGACACCTCGCGGACCTCCTGCTCGCCGCTCCCGCCGGGACCGAGCACCCCACCGTTCCGACGGCCCCGACCACCGCTGTGGCGGCCGACGAACCGATCGCGATCGTCGGAATGGCCTGCCGCTACCCCGGCGAGGTCCGCTCCCCCGAGGACCTGTGGCGACTGGTGACCGACGGCGTCGACGCCGTCGCCGGGTTCCCCACCGACCGCGGCTGGGACGTCGACGGCCTCTTCGACCCGGACCCCGACGCACCCGGCAAGTCGTACGTGCGGGAGGGCGGATTCCTGGACGACGCCGCCGACTTCGACCCCGCGTTCTTCGGCATCAGCCCGCGCGAGGCACTGGCGATGGACCCGCAGCAGCGGCTGCTGCTGGAGACCGGCTGGGAGGCCTTCGAGCACGGCGGCCTCGACCCCGAGACCCTGCGCGGCAGCCGCACCGGCGTCTTCACCGGCGTCATGTACGACGACTACGGCTCACGGCTGATGCGACAGCAGCCGCAGGGCTTCGAGGGTCAGCTCGTCACGGGCAGCGCGGGCAGCGTCGCCTCCGGGCGGCTGTCCTACACCTTCGGCCTGGAAGGCCCGGCCATCACCGTCGACACGGCGTGCTCCTCCTCGCTGGTCGCCCTGCACCTGGCCGCGCAGTCGCTGCGCAACGGCGAGTGCGATCTCGCCCTCGCGGGCGGCGTGACCGTCATGGCCACCCCCGCCACGTTCATCGAGTTCAGTCGGCAGCGCGGCCTGGCCGCCGACGCGCGCTGCAAGTCCTTCGCCGCGTCGGCGGACGGCACCTCCTGGGGCGAGGGCGTCGGCCTGCTGCTGGTCGAACGGCTCTCCGACGCCCGCCGCAACGGCCACCAGGTCCTCGCGGTGCTGCGCGGCAGCGCCGTCAACCAGGACGGCGCCTCCAACGGCCTCACCGCGCCCAACGGCCCCTCCCAGCAGCGGGTGATCCGTCAGGCCCTGGCCAACGCCGGACTCACCACCGCCGACGTCGACGTCGTGGAGGCCCACGGCACCGGAACCAAACTCGGCGACCCCATCGAGGCCCAGGCCCTGCTCGCCACCTACGGCCAGGACCGCGAACACCCGCTCTGGCTCGGCTCCATCAAGTCCAACATCGGCCACACCCAGGCCGCCGCCGGCGTCGCCGGCATCATCAAAATGGTGCAGGCCATGCGACACGGCGTCATGCCCCGCACCCTGCACGTCGACGCACCCTCCCCCCACATCGACTGGGACGCCGGCAACGTCGAACTCCTCACCGAAAGCCGCGACTGGCCCACCGAAGGACGACCGCGCCGCGCTGCCGTCTCCTCCTTCGGCATCAGCGGCACCAACGCCCACGTCATCCTCGAACAGGCCCCCGCCACCGACGCGGCACCGGAACCGGCACCGGAACCGGCGGACACCCCCGTCACCTGGCGGCTGTCCGCCAAAACACCCGCCGCACTACGCGACCACGCCCGCCGCCTCACCCAACACCTCCACCACCACCCCCACCTCACCCCCCACGACATCGCCCACACCCTCAACACCCGC
>NZ_JBVHYH010000161.1:0-2467 GCF_055569135.1 Kitasatospora sp. NPDC029367 | reverse complement strand
TGTCGGGCTCGAAGCGGATCACCACGGCCTTGGAGGTCGGGGTGTTGCTCCCCCCCCCCCCCCCCTCCCCCCCCACCCCCCCCCCCCCCCCCCCCCCCCCCCCCCCCCCCCCCCCCCCCCCCCCCCCCCCCCCCCCCCCCCCCCCCCCCCCACCACGTCCGGCCCGTCAGCCCGCCGAGTCGCGCAGCACCAGGGTGGTCGGCAGCACCAGGGACGCGGAGCGGTCCGGGCGGGTCAGCAGCATCTCCAGGGCCCGGGCCCCGAGTTGCTCGACCGGCTGGCGCACCGTGGACAGCCGGGCCCGGGCCGCGGCCGGGGCGTCGTCGAAACCGATCACCGCGACCTGCTCGGGCACCCGGTGCCCGAGCCGCTTCAGCACGCGCAGGGCGCCCAGGGCCATCGGGTCGGAGGCGGCGAACACCGCGTCCAGGGCCGGGCGCCGGCGCAGCAGCCGCAGCATGGCGTGCTCGCCGGAGGCAGCGGAGAAGTCCCCGTAGGCCACCTCGGGGCCCACCGCCGCCTCGGCCTGGGCCAGCGCCTGCCGGTAGCCCGCCAGGCGGTCCGCGCCCACGGCGGTGTCCGGCGGTCCGGCGATGGTTACCACCGACCGCCGTCCGGACGCGCACAGCCGCAGCACGGCGTCGCGGGCGCCGCACAGGTTGTCCGCGTCCACGTACGCCACCGTGCCCGCGCCCGGCGGACGGCCGACGGACACCGCCGGCACGCCGGCGGCCCGCAGCAGGCGCGGCAACTCCAGCGTCTCCCACGCGCCGACGAGCAGCACGCCGTCCACGTGCCCGCCGCACAGGTGCCGCAGCAGGGCGGGCCGCTGCGCGCTCCCGGGGACGGTGAAGACCGCCACCTCGAGTTCCAGCCCCGCCGCGGCCTCCCGCAGCCCCGCCAGCAGCCGGAGGTGGAACGGGTCGGAGTGGTAGCGCACCGGATCGGCGAAGGCCACCACGGCCACCACGCCGGTGCCCCGCCCGCGCGGAGCACGGCGCCGCACGTACGCCAGCTCCCTTGCGGCGGCCATCACCCGGGCGGACACGGGCGGCGAGACGGGCGCCGAGCGGTTCAGCACCCGGGAGGCGGTCGCGGTGGAGACGCCGGCCCGCCGGGCGACCTCGGCCAGGGTGGCGGGCGCGGCTGCGGCAGGGGCTGAGCCGGGGACTGCGGCGGGGGCGGACAGGTCGGAGGCGGGCTTCGGCATGGGAGGGGTCCTCACCGGTCGGGTGGAGGGGTGGGGGGAAGGGCGCGCCGCCCGCTACGCCGCGTCAGGTCACCATCGCGCACGGCCTGGACGCCGTCAAGAAGCGCGTCACCGGATGCTCCACCGACCGGGAACGGCCCCGGAACCACCGTCCTTCGAGGGCGGTTCCGGGGCCGGCCGCAGGGCTCTCGGGCCCGTCAGGGAACGATGACCAGCTTCCCGCGGGTGTGGCCGGTGCGGCTGGCGTCGAAGGCATCGGCCGTCCGCTCCAGCGGGAAGGTCTGCGCGACCTCCACGGTCAGGGCGCCGCGGTCCGCCAGCGCGGCCAGCTCGGCGAGCGCGGCGCCGTCCGGGCGCACCCAGATCCACGCGCCGCCGTGCTGGGTCACCGAGGGATCGGCGACGGAGACGTGACGGCCGTCGTCGGCGAGCACGGCGAGCGTCGTCTCCAGCTGGCCGCCGACGAAGTCCGCGACGGTGGAGACGCCGCCGGGTGCCAGCGCGCGCACCCGTTCGGCCAGCCCCTCGCCGTAGGTCACCGGCTCGGCGCCGAGCTTGCGCACGAAGTCGTGGTTGCGCTCCGAGGCGGTGCCGATCACCCGGGCCCCGCGGTCGCGGCCGAGCTGCACGGCGAGGCTGCCCACCCCGCCCGCCGCGCCGTGCACCAGGAGCACGTCGGCGGGGCCGACCTCCAGGCGTTGCAGGCTGCGCAGCGCGGTCAGGCCCGCCAGCGGCAGGCCGCCCGCCTGCTCCCAGCTGAACGAGGCGGGCTTGCGCGCCACCGCGGGCGCGGAGACCGCGACGTACTCGGCGAAGGTGCCGGCCTGCACCACGTCCTTACGGGCGTACGCCATCACCTCGTCACCGGGCGCGAACTCGGGCGTGTCCGGGCCGGTGCGGGTGACCACGCCCGCCACGTCCCAGCCGGGGACGGCGGGGAAGACGGTGTCCATCATCGGGTCCAGTCCGCCCGCCATGACCTTCCAGTCGACGGGGTTGACGGAGGCGGCCCGGACCTGGATCAGCACCTGGCCGGGGCCGACCTTCGGATCGGGCACCTCGCCGTAGCGGAGCCGGGAGTTGTCCGGGGCGTAGGAGTCGTAGGTCACCGCGCGCATGTACGGACCTCCAGGGGGGCGATGGGCCGGCCCCGTGCACCCCGGGGCGGGTGCGGCGGGGGGGGGGGGGGGGGGGGGGGGGGGGGGGGGAGGGGGGGGGGGGGGGGGAGGGGGGGGGGGGGGGGGGGGGGGGGGGGCG
>NZ_JBVHYH010000160.1:0-2527 GCF_055569135.1 Kitasatospora sp. NPDC029367 | reverse complement strand
GCCGAAGGCTGGGGGCCATCGGCGACCGACGACAACGCGGCGAGGTGCGTGCCCTGGCGTCGCGGGCCTGGCCTGATCCACAAGACACGCCCTAGTTGCCTGCCACCAGGTCCCGCAGGCCGTAACCGCGCTCCAGCGCCTCCAAGTCCCGCTGCAGGGGCGGGCGCGGCACGGTGAGCACCGGGCAGGTCGCGTGCCGGACGCAGTAGGCGGTGACCGACGGCCGGACCAGCCGGGAGAGGCAGCCCCGGTCCCGTCCGGCGCCGAGCACCAGGACGTCCCCCGGCCGGTCCGCGCAGCGCAGCAGGGTGTGGGCGGTCTCGCCGCGCACGGCCTGACAGCGCAGCCGGGCTCCGGCGTACCGCCCGGCGAAGGCCTCGTCGAGTGCCTTCCGCAGCCGGGCGACGGCGGCGTCCCGGCCGGCGCCGACCACCGGCGGGCAGACCGAGCGGCGGTACCCGAGCTCCTCCCCCGGCGGGGTCCAGCACAGCACCGCCAGCACCTCGACGTCCGTCCGCCGGGCCTCGGCCACCGCGTGGTGCAGGGCGGCGAGACTGCCGAGCGAACCGCTGACGCCGACCACGATCCGGCCGTCGCCCGTACCCGTGTCCGTCATCGCCCGCCCCGCCTCTCCGTCCGCGCCGCCGCCCCCGGGCGGATCACCCCAGCAAAGCGGCCCGCCCGCGCCCGCCCGCACCCGTTGACACGGCCCTGACGCGTCACTCGGTGTTCCGTACGCCTCCCTGATGCCCACGGCCGACGACGGACGGCCCGACGGACGTCAGGCCTCCGGGGCCTCGGCCTCCCACAGATCGGCGAACATCCGGTCCAGGTGCTCCTCGCCGATCGGCGGGACGGGCAGCGGGTGGGCGGCCCGCGCGCGGAACCCGTCCAGCAGCAGGGCGAGGAAGCGGCGCCAGAGGTCCGGGCGCAGCTCGGTGGCGGCGGGCAGGGCGCGGCAGAGCGGGCCGAGCAGGAAGAGCAGGTCCATGGTGACCACGTCGCGCCGCATGGTGCCCTGTTCCTGGGCGCGGGCGATCAGGGTGCCGACGGTGGCGGCGTGCCCGCGACTGATCTCGATCATGCCGGGGATGACCGGGATGGCCTGGGTGACCAGGTCGTTGATGCCGCGGTCGGCGGCGACCAGGGCGAAGATCCGCTCGAAGTAGCCCTCCAGACCGGTCCAGGCGTCCTCGGCGGCGAGCGCCTCCCGCCCGGCTTCGGCCAGTCCGGCCCCGGCGTCCGCGAAGACCTCGGCGATCAGCGCCTCGCGGGTCGGGAAGTGCCGGTAGAGGGTGGCGTTGCCGACGCCGGCCTCCTTGGCGATCTGGTCCAGCGGGACGTCGAGGCCGTGCCGGGAGAACATCTCGCGGGCGGCGGCGAGCAGCTGGTCCCGGTTGCGCTGCGCGTCGCGCCGGAGCCGTCCCGGGGGGTTCGCGCTGCTCGGTGCCATGCGCAGACCCTAGCAACCGCACGGCCGCCGGGCGTTCACCGGCACGACGGCCGGGCCGGCCCGCACCTGCCGTGCAACTACCCTACGGGGGCGAGGAGAAGAGCGGCCCGGGCGGCCGCGGACCACGGGGGGCGACATGGCGACGGTGACGGAGTTGCGGTACTACCCGGTGAAGGGCTGCGCCGGGGTGCGCACGGAGCGGGCGGAGGTGACCGGGGCGGGGCTGGCGCACGACCGGGAGTTCATGGTGGTGGACCAGGACGGCGTGTTCCGCTCCCAGCGGCGGGATCCGCTGCTGGCGACCGTCCGCCCGGCGGTGGCGGAGGGCGGTGCCCGGCTGTCGCTGGCCGCGCCCGGCGTGCAGCCGGTGGCCTTCGCCGTGGACACCTCGGGCTCACGGCGCAAGGTCGAGCTGTTCGGCGTGCCGTACCCGGCCGTCGACCAGGGCGACGAGGCGGCCGCCTGGCTGTCCCGGGTGCTGGGCGCGCCCAGCCGGCTGGTCCGGGTGCCGCCGGAGCACAACCGGGCGACCGACGGGCTGACCCCGGGGACGTCGGGCTTCGCCGACAGCAGCGCGATGCACCTGCTGTCCCGGGCGACCCTGGACGACTTCAACGCGCGCATTGATGAGGACGTCGACCCGCTGCCGGTGGAGCGGTTCCGCCCGAACCTGGTGGTGGACGGCTGGCCGGAGCCGCACACCGAGGACCTGCTGCGCCGCTTCCGCGTCGGCGGCGCCGAGTTCGGCTACACCAAGCTGGCGATCCGCTGCGCGGTGACGCTGGTGGACCAGTCGACCGGCGCCAAGGCGGGCCCGGAGCCGCTGCGCACCCTGGCGCGGTACCGCCGGGCGGCGGTCGGCGGGGTGGCGCTCGGCAGCAAGTTCGCGGTGCTGCGCCCGGGCACGGTGCGGGTGGGGGACGAGCTGACGGTGAGCGGCTGGGGGCTGTCCGAGCTGTGACGCGGTTCCCGGTGGGCCCGGGGGGGGGGGGGGGGGGGGGGGGGGGGGGGGGGGGGGGGGGGGGGGGTGGGGGGGGGGGGGGGGGGGGGGGGGGAGGGGGGGGGGGTGGGGGG
>NZ_JBVHYH010000159.1:0-2548 GCF_055569135.1 Kitasatospora sp. NPDC029367 | reverse complement strand
CCGGCTGTGGTTTTGGTGGGTGTTCGGCAGCGGGGTTCTGTGGGGGTTCGGGGGGGGGGGGGGGGGGGGGGGGGGGGGGGGGGGGGGGTCCCCCCCCCCCCCCCCCCCCCCCCCCGACCCGTTCGCCGACGGCTCAGCAGCCCTTGCTCAGCGGCCCTTGCGCAGCGGGTTGATCACCCCGAACGCCCCGGTCAGCGTGGACGGGTCGACGAAGGAGCCGCCCGGCCCGTGGGTGCGGACGAAGTTGTTCACCAGCCCGGAGAACGACGGGTCCACCTTCGCCCGGTACGCCGCCAGCAGGTTCACCCGCTCCGGCGTGGACAGCTCCTGCTCGGCGCGCAGCTGGTGGCTGCGCGAGAGGTGGTACATGCCCTCGACGGTGTAGCCGGCGTCCAGCCAGCCCTGCCACAGCGCGTCGCGGTCCGCCTCCTGCCCGGCGAAGTGCTCCAGCGCGCGCGGCCGCGGCTCGGTCGGGGCCACGGGCGCCGGCACCCCGGCGGTCGGCACCGGCTCGGCCCGCAGCTCGACCCGCCGCCCGCTCAGGTAGAGCACCGAAACGCCCTTGCGGACACAGAAGTTGAGCGCCTGCGCGGCCTGGTCGACGACCGCCTCGGCCTTGTCGTTGAGCGAGGTGTTGCACAGGATCGGCACCCCGGTCGCGGCCCGGAAGGCGTCCAGCGCCCGGTGCAGCCGCGGGTTGGACGCCGCGGTGACGGTCTGGTGCCGGGCCGAGCCGTCCAGGTGGACGATCGCGGGCACCAGCTCCCGCACCTGCGGCCGGACCTGCACGGCCTCCAGCATGTACGGCGACTCGCGGTCGGAGGCGAACCAGTCGCCCGCGTGCTCGGCCATCACCATCGGCGCGACCGGCCGCCACCACTGGCGCCGCTTGTACTCGTTCAGCAGGTCCTTGACCTTCGGCGAGCGCGGGTCGCCGAGCAGGCTGCGGTGGCCCAGCGCGCGCGGCCCGAGCTCGGCCCGGCCGTCCACCCAGGCGACCACGCCGTCCGAGACGTCGGCGACGAAGCGCTCGTCCTCGAAGTCCGTCACCGAGACGATCCACGGCGCGAACTCGGCCAGCGCCTCCTCGGTGTCCAGGACGTCCCGGCCGTAGTACGGGGAGGTGATCCGCAGCCCGGAGCCGTCGAGCGCGCCGGCCCCGTACAGGCCGAGCAGGCCCAGGCCGATGCCCTGGCCGGAGTCGTTGGCGCACGGCGGGGTGACCAGGCCGCGGAAGCCGAAGCGGTCCATCAGCAGGGTGTTGGTGGGGCAGTTGAGCGCGTAGCCGCCGGTGGTGGCCAGGTGGGTGTCCTCGGCGCGGATGCCGCCGACCTCCAGCAGCCGCTCCACGTTGCGGATCGCGACGCCCTCGCAGCAGCGCTGGATCACCTTCATCACGGCGCTGCGCAGGTGGTCCTCGCGGCTGAGCGAGTCGTCCAGCTCCGCGTCGGCGAGCTGCTCCTCGGCGGCGTCCACCACCGAGCGCACCAGGTCGTGGGCGGCCTTCCAGGGCTGGGTCGCCGAGCCGCCGAAGAAGGTGACCCCGGCGATCGCGGCCTCGGCGTCGAACTCGATCGCGGCCGTCGAGGCGGAGGCGAGCGCCATCAGCGAGCCCGGCTCCAGCCCGAACACCGTCTCGGCCGCGGTGTACAGCGGCCCGGGGGACTCCACCGGCTCGAAGGTGATCTCGCCCTGCTTCACCACACAGCCCGCGTACCAGTACGGGTTGGGGCGGCTCTCCTGGGCGTAGTCGGGCAGCGCGTCGATCGCCAGGCCGACGATCTGCCCCTCGCGGAACAGCGGGACGTCCCGCAGCACGCCGCTGAACAGGTGCGCCAGGCTGTGCAGCGGGAAGTCCTCGGCCCCGGCCGGCTTGGGCACCGGCTGCGCCTTCGGCAGGCCGGGCGTGCCCCAAGTGGCGGTGACGTCGTCGAGGGTCAGCCCCTCCTCGGCCAGCAGCGCCGACAGGAAGGCCGCCGAGCGGCTCTCGGTGTACAGCGGCCAGAAATGGTGCTTCTGCCCGCTGACCCGCTCCAGTTCCCAGACCCGGACGAGTTCGACGTCCGCCCCGTCCCGGCGCCACAGCGCGACGTTCTGGTCGTGCCGGACCGAGAAGACCGCACCCGGCCCCGGCGGCGTGAGATAGGCGGAAAGGAAATGCTCGGCCACGGTTACCTCTTATTCCTCGGTCTGCCAGGTTCTGTCAGGACGAGGTATTTCCGGCCCGTGCGCGAAGGGATGTCCCGGGATTTCCGGTACCCCGCCCGGGCCGGCCGCCTGCCCCCGGCACCAGCGACTACCCGGTCATTCGACCACGCGTGCGGAGGCCCGGTACATACTGAAATCCCCGTTTACGCACGGCCCCGGGCCCGGGCGTACGCATGCGCAGCGGGGGCCTCGGCGGCCTCCCGGCAGAACGGCCCGGGGGGGGGGGGGGGGGGGGGGGGGGGGGGGGGGGGGGGGGGGGGGGGGGGGGGTGGTTTTCTGGTGCGGTGTGGGGGAAAAAGAAAAAAAACCACACCACCCCCCCCCAAAGAAAAAGGAACAA
>NZ_JBVHYH010000158.1:0-2719 GCF_055569135.1 Kitasatospora sp. NPDC029367 | reverse complement strand
CAGCCTTCGGCCGGGAGGTGCCCCCATCCTCCGCCTTGCGATGCACGCACCCTGACGCCGCGGTCTGGTCCGACCTGATCCACAAGACACGCCCTAGACGGGTAGCAGGCGGGCGATCAGTTCGCCGAGGCGGCGGGCGTTGCGGCAGGAGTGCATCTCCACCACGTCGGCGTACGCCGGGGCGGCGGAGTCGCCGGTGGTCCAGAGGTCGGGGCGTTCGGGGTTGAGCCAGATGACCCGGCGGGCGCGGGCGGCGATCCGGCGCAGCGCCTCCGGGTTGGGGTCGCGGTAGTTGTTGCGGGCGTCGCCGAGGACGAGCACGCAGGTGCGGGGGCCGACGGCGGCCAGGTGGTGGTCGGCGAACTCACCCAGGGCGGAGCCGTAGTCGCTGTTGCCGTGGTAGCCCATCACCCCGGCCTCGGCGAGGATGCGGGCGGCCAGCCGGGCCGGGTCGCCCTCGCCCCGCCGCAGCAGGTCGGTGACCTCGGCGGTGCGGTTGACGAAGGCGAACACCCGGACCTTGCTGAACTGTTCGCCCATCGCCTGCACCAGCAGCATGGTGAAGTCGGCGAAGCCGGCCACCGAGCCGGAGACGTCGCACAGCAGCACCAGCTCCGGCCGGGCCGGGCGGCGCAGCCGGTACGCCGGGCGCAGCGGCACCCCGCCGGTGCCGAGCGAGCGGCGCAGGGTGCGGCGCAGGTCGATCCGCCCGCGGGCGGCGCGGCGGCGCCGGGCGGCCAGCCGGGTGGCCAGCTTGCGGGCCAACGGGTGGACGGTGCGGCGCAGTTCGGCGAGCTGGTCGCGGCCGGCGGCCAGGAAGTCGATCCGGTCGACGGTGGGGGCGACGGCGCGTTCCGCGATCCGTTCGGCGCCGCGCAGTTCGGCGACCCGGCGGCGGGCCTCGGCGGAGACCAGGGCGCGGAAGTCCCGGATCCGGCGGCGGATCTCGTCGGCGAGGACGCGGTCGGAGAGGTCGCGGTCGGAGCGGTCGGAGCGGTCGTCCGGGCCCTGGTCCCGCAGGCCGGCGAGGATCCGGGCGAGCAGGGTCTCGGGGGCCAGCCGGCCGAGCGCCTGGTGGGCGGACCAGCCGTCCGAGCCGGGCGTGCTGCCGGTGCCGTACCGGCCGAAGGCCTCGATGACCTCGCCGGCCAGCCGGGCCTGGGCGGCCCGGTCGTCGGCGGCCAGGGCGGCGGCGAGGCGCTCGCGCAAGCGGTCGCGGAGCGGGTCGGGGCGGCCGAAGCGCGGCGGCTCCGGGGCCTCCGGCGTGGATCCGGCTGCGGCTTCGGCCGTGGGTTCGGTGCCGCGCAGGGCCTCGGGGGTGCCGACACCGAGCGGGAAGAACAGGTCGAAGACGGCGTCGAAGACCGCCCGTTGGCCGTCCGAGCGCAGCAGGGCGGCGGCCAGTCCGGCCCGCAGCTGCTCCCGGTCGGCGAAGCCGAGCACGTCGAGCACGGCGGCGGCGTCCACGGTCTCGGCCGGGCCGATCCGCAGGCCGTGCCCGCGCAGGGCGCGGACCAGTCCGGTCAGCCGGCCTGCGGTGTCGGTGGCCCCCGGGGCGGTCACGCGAGGGTGAGCTTCCGGGTGGCCTTGCGGACGTCGTCCTGGTGCTTGAGGATCACCCCGAGGGTGTCCCGGACGACCGCGTCGTCCAGGGTGTCCGCGCCGAGCGCCAGCAGGGTGCGGGCCCAGTCGATGGTCTCGGCGACCGAGGGGGCCTTGCGCAGGTCCATCGCGCGCAGCGCGCCGACCACCCGGACCAGCGATTCGGCCAGCGTCGCGTCCAGCCCAGGGACCTTGAGCCGGACGATCCGGCGCTCCAACTCGGCGTCCGGGTAGTCGAGGTGGAGGAACAGACAGCGGCGGCGCAGCGCCTCGGAGAGCTCGCGGGTGGCGTTGGAGGTGAGCAGGACGAAGGGGCGGCGGGTCGCGGTGATGGTGCCGAGTTCGGGGACGGTCACCTGGAAGTCGCTGAGCACCTCCAACAGCAGCGCCTCCACCTCGACGTCGGCCTTGTCCATCTCGTCGATCAGCAGGACGGTGGGCTCCTCGCCGCGGATGGCGGTGAGCAGCGGGCGGGTGAGCAGGAACTCCTCGCCGAAGATGTCGCCGCGGGCCTCCTCCCAGCCCTCGTCGCGGCCGGCGGTGATCCGCAGCAGCTGCTTGGCGTGGTTCCACTCGTAGAGTGCGCGGGCCTCGTCGATGCCCTCGTAGCACTGCAGCCGTACCAGTCGGGCCGCGCCCAGTTCGGCGACGGCCTTGGCGAGTTCGGTCTTGCCGACTCCGGCGGGGCCCTCGACCAGCAGTGGCTTGCCGAGCCGGTCGGCCAGGAAGACGGTGGTGGCCACGGCGGTGGAGGCGAGGTAGCCGGTCGCGGCGAGCCGCTCGGCGGTGTCCGCGACCGAGGTGAAGAAGCCCGTGCCGGTGGTGTTGCCGTCGCTGCTGCCGTTGGTCATCCGACCCGCCCCGTTCCGGTCCGCCGCGCCCGTCCCGTCGGGGCCCGCGCAGCGCCACCTTACCGGCCGGTCACTTGCTTGTCCCGGGGGTTGTCCGGGGGTTGTCCGGGGGGTGTCCGGGGGGTGTCCGGGGGGTGACCGGGGGTCGGTGGAGGGGGGGGGGGGGGGGGGGGGGTTGGTGGGGGGGGGGGGGGGGGGGTCTTTTTTCTTTGGGTGTGTTTTGTTCTAGGGGGGGGGGGGTTTTGCCCCGCCCCTCTCTTCCCTGG
>NZ_JBVHYH010000157.1:0-2810 GCF_055569135.1 Kitasatospora sp. NPDC029367 | reverse complement strand
CGATCCGAGAGCCGATCACTCGCCGGCAACTTCACCTGTCCAGGCCTTGGCACAAACCACTCAACGACCGAATCACACCAAAGTCACCGGTATTGGCCCTAGGACGCCGCCTGGAGCAGGGCGCCGTCCTGCCACTTGAGGATCTTGTCGAAGCTGACGATGGCCCCGCGGAGCGGGTGGTTGCGGAGCTGGACGTGGTCGGTGAGGGCGTGGATGAGGAAGAGGCCGCGGCCGGATTCGGCGGTGAGGTCGGGGAGGGTGTCGAGGTCGACCGGGCGGAGGGTGGGGGCCGCGGGGCGGTGCGGGAGGACGTGGGTGTCGTAGGGGCGGCCCTCGCGGCGGGGGCGGTGGGCGGTGAGGACGCGGGCCGGGACGGTGGCGCGGCCGCGGCGGGGGCGGCGGGTCGCGTGGCCGGCCGGGGCCGGGGCGGCCGGGCGGCGGGCGGGCGGGGCGCTGGGGGCGGGCAGCCCGGGGCCGGAGTCGGTGACCTCGATCCGCAGCCGGTCGCCGCTGATCGCGGCGGTGACCTGGAAGCCGTCGTCGGGCCGGCCGGTGGCGCCGTGTTCGACGGCGTTGGCGCAGGCCTCGGTGAGGGCGACGCCGAGGTCGTGGGCGATCTGGGGGTCGACGCCCGCGGTCGCCATGGCACCGAGCAGGATGCGCCGGGCCAGCGGAACGCTGGCCGGGTCGCGCTTGAGGTGCAGAGTCCACCAGATGTCCACGGGAGGTCCCTCCTGGCTGCGGCTCCACATACAACTAGGTATCTCCGGGCGATTCGGCGGTGAACCGTGCCCGGGGGCGGCTACCGCCCGTTCGGCGGATGGACTGGGGACGGGGGTCTGTGCCGGAGGGCGCATGCGGTGGGGTGCACGCCGCGGCCGAACGGGGCATTCGTAGGGATTTCCCACCCTGCCCGTGTCGGCCGTGTACGCGATGAGATGATGGCCCGGCCATGACTGCCCTCCCCGCCGCCCCGTTCCAGGGCACCCCCGTCGTCGATTCGACGCAGCCGGCCCGGCCGGTGGGGGCCGCCTGGGACCTGCGGCTTGCCCGGGCCGTCCCGTTCGCCCTGGTGTGCACGCTGATAGCGGCCGCCGGGCACGCGCTGGCGGGTGGCGGGAACGTGCCGCCGGTCGCGCTGGCGACGGGCTTCGCCGCGGTGCTGGTGCTCGCGGTGGCGTGCGGCGGGCGGGAGCGCTCGCTGGCGGGCATCTCCGGTGCGCTGGGCGCGGGTCAGCTGGGGCTGCACCTTCTGTTCCACGGCCTGGGCGGCCACGGGATGCACGACGGCATGCCGATGAGCGTGCCGCAGGCGGCCGGGCGGCTGATCTGCAACGAGGCCCGGCCGGGCACCCTGGTGGGCCTGCCCGCCGGCACCTCGCCGGAGCAGCTGGTCTCCTCGGCGGGCCTGGATCCGCACGCGTACGCCGCCGCGCCCTGGTGGCAGCAGGGCGGCGTGCTGGGGATGACGCCGTCGATGCTGGCCGGGCACCTGGTCGCCGCGCTGGTGGCGGGCTGGTGGCTGCGGCGCGGCGAGGCGGCGCTGTGGCGGCTGCTGCGGGTGGCGGCGTCGGCGGCCCGGGAGCACTGGGCGGCGCCGCTGCGCTCGGCCCTGGTGCTGGTGGCCGCGCTGCTGCGCGGTCTGTTCGGCATGGCCGGTCCGGTCCGCCGGTTCGGTGCGGGCGGCGGCGGGAGCCGGCTGCCCGCGGGTGCGGTGCTGCGGCACAGCGTGGTGCGGCGCGGGCCGCCGTGCGGGGCCTTCGCGTACTGATCCGGCGTTGCTGCGTACCCCGAGGAGGGGTGCCGGCCGACCGGGTGCGGTGCGCGGTGTCCGGGCCGTTCCGTCCGTCCACGGCGACGGCGGCCCCTGGTCCTGCCCCCCACGTCCGCGCGTGCAGCCCGCCGTCGAGAGCGGCGGTCACGTGCCGAGCTCCGATCGGAGACCCCCCATCATGCGTTCCCTTCCCACCCGCCGTCTCGCCGCCGTCGCCCTGACCGCCGCCGCCTCGGTGGTGGCGCTGGCCGGCCCCGCCTTCGCGCACGTCACCGTGAACCCGGGTTCGGCCGCGCAGGGCGGCTACACGGCCGTCGACTTCCGGGTGCCGAACGAGAGCGACACGGCGAGCACGGTGAAGCTGGAGGTCAACCTGCCGCTGGACCACCCGCTGGCCTCGGTCCGGACCCTGCCGCTGCCGGGCTGGACGGCCGCCGTCGAGAAGGCCAAGCTCGACAAGCCGATCAAGGTGCACGGCAGCGACGTCAACGAGGCCGTCTCCAAGATCACCTGGACCGCCGACCCGGGCACCAAGATCGCCCCCGGCCAGTTCCAGGAGTTCCGGGTCTCGCTCGGCCCGCTGCCGACCGACGCCGACAGCATGGTCTTCAAGGCCCTGCAGACCTACGACAACGGCGACGTGGTCCGCTGGATCGACGAGGCCGCGGCCGGCCAGCCCGAGCCGGCCCACCCGGCCCCGGCCCTCAAGCTCACCAAGGCCGCCGACGGTGACGGCCACGGCGTCTCCGCCTCCGCCTCCCCGGCGGCCGGCGCCCACGGCGGCAGCTCCGACCACGCCGCCGCCTCCGACGGCGACGCCAAGTCCAGCGACAGCACCGCCCGCACCCTCGGCGTGGTCGGCATCGTCGTCGGCGTGATCGGCACCGCCGTCGGCGTGCTCGGCCTGCGCCGCAAGAACAGCGGCTCCGCCTCCTGACCCCTCGCCGGGGGGGGGGGGGGGGGGGGGGGGGGGGGGGGGGGGGGGGGGGGGGGGGGGGGGGGGGGGGGGGGGGGAGGAGCAAAAAACAAGAAGGAG
>NZ_JBVHYH010000156.1:0-3402 GCF_055569135.1 Kitasatospora sp. NPDC029367 | reverse complement strand
CGAATCCAGCCGCAATCCGATAAAACGCACACGCCGAATAAGCACCGAGCCGAGACGCGAAAAAGCGAAACGACCGGCACGAACCGGAAGTGGTGATTCAGGGGATTGGCCGCTCCGGGACCGTCCGCGCCGATGCGTGTCCGGTGCTCCCTGCCGAGCGACTAGGAAACACTACCCCTCTCCGGCGCCTGGAGCAAACGCGTTCCGGGGACGGTCCGGGTGCAGAGCGCCCGGCCCCGCTTCACGTACTCGCCGTTGGGGTGGTCGTTGCCGGTGGCCCAGCGCAGGGCGGTGGCCTCGTCCCGGCCACCGTCGCGGTGGCGGCGGAGCAGCCGCTCCTCGCGGACGGTGTCGTCGGTGTCGACGTACCAGAGCTCGCGCAGCAGCCGACGGGCCTCCGGCCACGGGGCGTCCGCGGAGGCGAGGTAGTTGCCCTCGGTGATGACCAGACGGGTGTGCGGGCGGACGACGTGGCGGGCCGCGACCGGTTCGTCCAGGGTGCGGTCGAAGTCGGGAACGTAGATGTCCTGGAACCGATCGGCCGCGACCCTGCGCAGCAGGGCGACGTAGCCGTGGGCGTCGAAGGTGGCCGGGGCGCCCTTGCGGTGGGTCAGTCCGAGGCGGTCGAGCTGGGCCGTGGAGAGGTGGAAGCCGTCCAGCGGGAGGTACGCGGCGGTGCCGGGGCCCTCGGCGCGTTCGACCTCGGCGACCAGGTGCCGGGCGAGGGTGGACTTGCCGGCTCCGGGCGGGCCGACAAGTCCGAGGATCGTACGGGCGTTGCTGCCCGGGCCGCGGAGGAGTCCGAGGGCAAGGGCGGTGAGGCGGTCCTCGTTCATGGCCGCACCCTACTCACTGGCCCGGGGCCGGCGGCCGACTCAGGCGGGAGCGGAGGCAGGGTCGGGAGCAGAGGCGGGAACGAGGGCGGGCAGCTCCAGGGTGAGCGTGCCGGCGTCCGCGTCGAGCAGGGCGGGGACGCCGAGCGGGACGGTCAGGGTGGACGGGCAGTGGCCGAAACCCAGTTCCCAGAGCACGGGCACCCCGAGGCCGCCGAGACGGTCGAGCATCACGTCCCGGACCCGTTCGGGCCGCCCGCAGCCCTCCCAGGAGCCGAGGGCTATGCCGGCCACGCCGTCGAGGGCGCCGGAGCGCAGGAACTGGGTGAGCAGCCGGTCGAGCTGGTACTGGTGCTCGTTGACGTCTTCGAGGACCAGGATGCGGCCCGCGTAGGAGGGGCGGGCGGCGGGCGTGCCGCGTTCGGCGACGAGTACGTGGAGGCAACCTCCGGCGGTGATGCCCCGGGCGCGGCCGGGGACGAGCGGGCCGGCGGTGGGCGAGGTGAGGACGGTGGTGGCGGCGGGCTCGAAGAGGGTCCGGCGCAGGTGCTCGGCGGTGGGGCCGTCCTCGACGAAGGAGGCGGCGGCGGCCATCGGCCCGTACAGGGTGGCGAGGCCGAGGCGCTGGGCGAAGGCCTCGTGCAGGGAACTGACGTCGCTGAACCCGATGAGGGGCTTGGGGCGGGCGGCGCGCATGGCGGTCCAGTCGAGCAGGTCGACGATGCGGTGGACGCCGTAGCCGCCGCGGGCGCAGATGACGGCGTCGACGTCGGGGTCGAGCCACGCGTCCTGGATGTCGGCGGCGCGGTCGGCGTCGCTGCCGGCCAGGTAGCCGAGGGTGGGGTGGGTGTCGAGGACGTGCGGGGCGACGGTGACGCGCAGGCCCCAGGATCGGAGGATCTCGCAGCCGGCGGTGAGTCGCCCGGCGTCGATCGGGCCGCTGGGGGCGACGACGGCGATGTGGTCGCCGGGGCGCAACTGCCGCGGGCGGGTCAGTCCCTGGCCGGGCGTGGTCGGTTGCTGGTCCATGGACCGGACCTTTCGGGGAAGGGGCGGGCTGTGGGCGGCCTCGGGGTGTGGTCGAGGCCGCCCGGTGACGATATGCCCGCGGGTCGACCGGCCGATGTCCGCGGCCGGTCGCGCCCCGGGCGGGCCGTCGACGAGCGCCCCTTGGACGAGCGACCCCTGGACGAGCGGACCGCGGACGGCCCGCGGTGGGGTGCCGCCCGGCTTGATGACCCTTCAGATCGCGCCCATCACCTCCCGTACCTCGGCGAGGGTGGCGTCGGCGATGGCGTTGGCCCGTTCGGCGCCCTCGCGCAGGATCTGCCGCAGGTGGCCACGGTCGGCGGCGAGCTCGGCGCGGCGGGCGCGCAGCGGGCGGAAGTACTCGTTGACGGACTCGATGACGGTGCGCTTGAGGGCGGCCGCGCCGCCGTCGCCGATCTCCTCGGCGATCGCCTCCGGGTCGCGGTCCTGGCAGAGCGCCGCGAGCAGGACGAGGCCGGACACCTCCGGGCGGCCGACCGGGTCGTAGCTGATGCGGCGGTCGGCGTCGGTCTTCGCGCCGCGGATGGTCCGGGCGGTGGCGTCCTCGTCGGCGCCGAGGGCGACGGCGTTGCCACGGCTCTTGCTCATCTTGCCGCCGTCGGTGCCGAGCAGCATCGGGGCGTCGGAGAGCAGCGCCCGGGGGCGGGGAAAGACGGCGCTGCCGTCGGCGTGCGGGTAGCGCTCGTTGAAGCGGCGGGCGATGGTGCGGGCGACTTCGAGGTGGGGCAGCTGGTCCTGGCCGACCGGGACGAGGTCGGCCTTGCAGAACAGGATGTCGGCGGCCTGGTGGACGGGGTAGGTGAACATCAGCCCGTTCACGGCGGCCTGGCTGGAGTGGGCGATCTCGTCCTTGACGGTGGGGTTGCGGCTGAGTTCGGCGACGCTCACCAGACTGAGGAAGGGCAGCAGCAGCTGGTTGAGGGCGGGGACGGCGCTGTGGGCGAAGATCGTGGCCCGTTCGGGGTCGAGGCCGGCGGCGAGGTAGTCGAGGACGAGGTTCTCGGTGTGTTCGGCGAGCCGGTCGGCGATGTCGCGGTCGGTGATGACCTGGTAGTCGGCGACCAGGACGAACATCTCGACGCCCTGGTCCTGCAGCCGGACCCGGTTCTGCAGGGTGCCGAAGTAGTGGCCGAGGTGGAGCGGGCCGGTGGGGCGGTCGCCGGTCAGGACCCGGTGGGAGGACGGGTCGTCGATCCGGTCCTGGGCGGTTCGGTCGGACGTGCCTGCGGTCAGGGCAGCGGTGCTTGCGGTGCTTGCGGTGGCGGTGGCACTGGTGGTCATCGGGTTTCTCCCTCGGTACGGCGGCGGTGGCGGCCGTCCGGGGCGAGGGGCCCGTCCCGTGGGGAAACGCGACAGGGCCGTCCATCCCGGACGGCCCTGTGGTCAGGCGAGTGGGGTGGGGGGGGGGGGGGGGGGAAAAGAAAAAAACAGAAGACACCCCCCCCCGCCTCGCAAACCACAACGCCCCCACCCGCCCCCCCTCCCCCCCCCCCCAAACACGTCGGCCCCCCCCCAACTC
>NZ_JBVHYH010000155.1:0-3713 GCF_055569135.1 Kitasatospora sp. NPDC029367 | reverse complement strand
CATCCAGCCCCCGGAGCGCCCACCCCCGGAACCGCCCCCGGACCAACCCACCCTCCCGAAAGCCCACCCCCACACCCCAGCCCCGCGCAGCGGCCTTCACCGAGCCCCCCGCCGCCCCTCCCGCACCCGCCGCAACCGATTCACCAACACCGGCGCGAACGCCAACGCCTCCTCCCGGTCCAACAACCCGTTCAGCACCTGGTAGTACCGCGTAGAGGAGAGCCCCAACTCCTCCCGGATCGCCCGCTCCTTGGCCCCCGCCGTCCGCCACTGCCGCCCCTCCAGCGCCAGCACCGCCCGATCCCGCTCACTCAGCTCACCCACCACGCACCACCACGCACCACCTCCGCACATCCCCCACGGACCTACGAAGTGTCATTCTCGGACGCACCCCCGACACACTCTGCCCCCCACCCCGGCACCCCCGCCCGACTAGCGTCACCCCCATGACCAGCTTCGCCGTCCACATCCCCACCGCCGACCTCGCCCCCGAGCCCCTCGATCCGTCCCAGATCGTCTCCGGCACCCCCGAGGTCACCGGAAAGGTCCTCGCCGAGTCCCCCGACGGCCGCCAGCTGCGCGGCATCTGGCAGATCACCCCGGGCGTGGTCACCGACGTCGAGGCCGACGAGATGTTCGTGGTGCTGAGCGGCCGGGCCACCATCGAGATCGAGGGCGGCCCGACCCTGTCCGTCGGCCCCGGCGACTGCGCCGTCCTACGCGAGGGCGACCGCACCATCTGGACGATCCACGAAACCCTCCGCAAGGCCTACGCGATCACCCTCCCCTGAACCCAGCCCACCCCGAAACCAGCCCCGCCCCGAAACCAGCCCCGTCCCGCCTGAACCGGCCCCGCCCCGACAACCACCCCCGCCCCCGAAGAAGGCCCCCGCCCCCCGGGGGCCTCACTGCTTCCGGACCCGCCCCGCTTCCTTCATCGCCGCGTCCTGCAGCCCCTGCAGCACCTGCTTCGGCTCCCCGGTCACCGCCTGCCCGATCCCCGTCTTGATCCGGTTGCTGACCTCACCCCAGGCCGGGTCCCCGAACGGGTAGAAGCTGGCATTGGTCAGCCCCACCGCGAACTGCTTGAGGTCCTCGTGCTTGGGGTCCGAGGACATCTGGCCGAAGGCGTCCTGGGTCACCGGCAGCAGGTTGTACTGCTCGTCGAACTTGAGCTGGTAGTCCTTGGCGTACACGAAGGACAGGAACTTCTTGATCTCGTTCTTGTGCCCGTTGGCCTTGAACGCCATCATCCAGTCCGCGACGCCGAGGCTCCCGGTCCGCCCCACGCCGTCCTTCTTCGGGATGGCCGCCGTCCCGAAGTCGATCTTCCCGGCGGACGCCATCCGCAGCAGGGTCGGGTGCCCGTTGAGCATCGCGACCTTCCCGGAGGCGAAGTCCTGGAACACCGGCGTGCGGTTCATCTTGCCCGGGTCCGGATACGTCAGCCCGGTGCCGACCAGGTTGTTCTTGAGCCAGTTGAAGGTCGCCTGGTTCTGGTCGCTGTCGATGGTGTAGTTGCCGACGTCGTCCGAGAGCGAGCCGCCCCCGCTCAGCGTCCACAGCATCGACTCGGCCGGCGCCTCCTCGGGCCCCAGCGGCAGCCCGTACGGGGTCACCCCGGGCACCTTGGCCTTGATCTTCTCGGCCGCGGCCCGCAGCTCGTTCCAGGTGGTCGGCGGCTGGGTGATCCCGGCCTGCTTGAAGATCGCCTTGTTGTAGAAGAGCACCCGCGAGGAGGAGACGAAGGGGATCCCGTACTGGGTCCCCAGCACCTGCCCGGCGTGCGAGAAGTTGTCCATGAACTTGGCCTGGGTGTCCATCGAGAGGACGTCCGCGGCCGCGTACAACCGGTCCGCCGCGACCTGCTCGGCGAAGCCGCCGGTCTGCAGCAGGTCGGGCGACTTCCCGGCCGCGATCATGTCGTCGACCTTCTTGCCGATGTCGGTCCAGCTGTCCACCTCGACCTGGACCTTGATGCCGGGGTTGGCCGCCTCGAAGGCCTTGGAGACCTCGTCCCAGTAGTGCTTGGAGCTGGTCTCGGCGTTCTCCCCGTAGTCCGCGGCGACCAGTTTGAGCGTGACCGACCCGTCGCCCTGCCCGCTGCACGCGCTGACCGTGGTGAGCACCAGTGCTCCGGCCAACGCCGTACCGAGCACACGGAGGGAAACGTGGGCGCGCCTGTCCAACGCGGGTACCGCCTTCAAAAAGAACTGCAGCCGGACGAGGGAATCCGGCAGGGGGAGCGCCACATTCCCAAACCGCTCGCACACTGGTCCACACCACTCGCCCTCACCCGTCGAGTAGTTACCGAAGTGCCCTGGTTCATTGCACGATGCGCAACAACAGGCGAACGGAGGCCCTCAGCCGGACTCCGGGACACAAAGCCCCGCACACCCCCGCAGCCGAGACAAAGCTCACCCAGTATGGACCAGACCAATCCGACAACTGGACTAGACCTCTTCGACCCGACCAAGGGAAACTGTCCTCCGTGAAGCACGTCATCGCACTCGATGTAGGCGGCACCGGCATGAAGGCCGCGCTGCTCGCCCAGGACGGCTCCGTGCTGTTCGAAGCACGCCGACCGACCGGGCGGGAACACGGCACCGACGCCGTGGTCGCCGCCATCCTCGGCTTCGCCGCCGACCTCGCCGACGAGGGCCGCGCCCGCTTCGGGCACGCCCCGCTGGCGGCCGGCGTGGCCGTGCCCGGCACGATCGACGAGAAGAACGGGATCGCGGTCTTCTCCGCCAACCTCGGCTGGCGCGACCTCCCGCTGCGCAAGCTGCTCGGCGAGCGCCTCGGGGGCCTGCCGGTCGCCCTCGGCCACGACGTGCGCTCCGGCGGGCTGGCGGAAGGGCGGATCGGCGCGGGTCAGGGCGTCGACCGCTTCCTGTTCATCGCGCTGGGCACCGGCATCGCCGGCGCCATCGGCATCGACGGCCGGATCGAGGCCGGCGCGCACGGCTACGGCGGCGAGATCGGCCACGTCGTGGTCCGCCCCGGCGGCCCGCGGTGCGGCTGCGGCGCCCGCGGCTGCCTGGAGACGCTGGCCTCCGCCTCGGCCGTCTCCCGCGCCTGGGCCGAGGCCAGCGGCGACCCCGACGCCGACGCGGCATCCTGCGCCGCCGCGGTGGACGCCGGGGACGACCGCGCCCGCGCCGTCTGGCAGGACGCGGTCGACGCGCTGGCCGACGGCATCGTGCTGGCCCAGAGCCTGCTCGACCCCTCCACGGTCATCGTCGGCGGCGGGCTGGCCGAGGCCGGCGACACGCTCTTCACCCCGCTGCGCGCGGCGGTCACCGAGCGCCTGACCTTCCAGATGCCCCCGAAGGTCGTACCCGCCATGCTCAAAGACACCGCCGCGTCCCTGGGCGCCGGCCTGCTCGCCTGGGACCTGCTCTCGATGGAGGTGACCGCGTGACCACCGCGGACCGTGACCGTACTGCCCTGTCCGGCGCCCGGCTGGTGCTGCCCGGCGGTGTCGTCGAGGGCGGCCGGCTGGCCGTCGAGGGCGACCGGATCGCCGCCCTCACCGACGGCGCGAGCGGTGGGAAGGCCCAGCCCGGCGACCTCGACCTGACCGGCCACACCGTCGTCCCCGGCTTCGTGGACCTCCACGTCCACGGCGGCGGCGGCGCCTCCTACGCCTCCGGCATCGCCGAGGAGGCCCTGCACGCCGCCCGCACCCACCTCCACCACGGCACCACCAC
>NZ_JBVHYH010000154.1:0-3715 GCF_055569135.1 Kitasatospora sp. NPDC029367 | reverse complement strand
TTATCATAATCCCCCAACGGCACATCGACCGACTCAACCGCGACGTGTGGGGGGGGAACGCGAGGGTGGGAGGGGACGGGTTGCCCCCCCCCCTCCCCCCCCCCTCTTCCCTCCCCCCCCCCCCCCCCCCCCCCCCCCCCCCCCCCCCCCCCCTCCCCTCCCCCCCCCCCCCCCCGGGCCCGAACGAACGGCCGGTGGCCCCGCCGGCTCCGCCGCCTCCGCGACAGGGCCACCGACTCGCACCCGACAGGTGCATCCGCCGGCTCACGAGTCCTCCGAGAGCCAGGCCAGGACGTCCTGGCCCACCTCACGCACCTCCGGGTCCTCGCTCTTCTCCACCCGAGCAGCCAGCCCACGGAGCGCCACCCGGTCGTTCAGGTGCAGGTGGAGCTCGACCAGCCTGCGCCAGTCGTCGGCATCCGCGGTCGGCAGCCGCTCCTCCACGAGTCGCCGCACCTCCGGCCTCGTCACCTGCGGGTTCCCGGCGGCGATCGCCTTCCTGGCTTCGAGCGCGCACCTCGGTGACATCGCGAGGTCGACCAACTCCTCGAGCAACGTGGCGACATCGCCAGGGAGACGCTGCAAGAACGACAGCGCCGTCCCTGCTCCCCAGCGCAGCTGACAGAACGGCACGGCACGAACCCGCGTTCCGGTAGAAGTCCGCGCGGGCCCTGGCAACCTGCTGTTCGGCCGTTACGACCAGAGCCCAGAGGTCTTCATCAGACTTGGAACCGTCCACCGATCCTCCCTGATCAGTGTTGGACTACGGAGTTCTGCCAGTCCATGCTGAGCCCGCAGTTCACCTACGCTCCGATAGGTCGATGCCCCGTCCAGCGTATCGCCGGCCAGCACGTAGTACGTGTGCCACGCGACCCCTCTTCACCTGTTTTTCGCGGGTCAACGTTAGTTTGACGGCCCGTCGGCGTTCATGGATGTGCACCGAAATCCGTGGTTGTTGCCGTCGCTACTGCCGTCAGAGGTGTAGACCAGCGCTGCCGTCGTCGGCCGCGCGCGATCCTACTGCCAAGCTCCGGGCTCGGCGCGCAAGGTCCCGCAGGGCACGGTCGAGGACCCGTCGCTCGCACGAGACCTCGGACACGGATCCGCCCCGCTCCAGCAGGTCCACCCTGCCGTAGCGCTCGCCCTGGTGTCGGTGCATCACCTCAAGTAGGGCGAGGTCGCCCAGGGTTGCCGCAGCGCGCGTCGGATCGGTTTCGAAGAGTGCTTCGAGCGTACCGCCGGAGACGTCCTCGACCACGGCGACGTCCGCCGGATAGTGGCGCCGGCTGTCATCCGCCAGGAGCACTTGCGGAACCCGTGCCCCGAGGCTGTCCAAGCTCCGCTGCGTGGTCAGGAACGGGACCAGTCCGGAGGCGGGCCCGAACGGGTCAGCTGGATCGGCCTCGCGCGCGCCTGGCCAGAAGTTCTCAGCATCGGCCCAGCTGTAGACGATCACACTCGCGGTGCGGGTTCCCTCAAGGCGGACCCGGTACACCCCTTTCTTGCTCCCCCCACGCAACCGGTCCACCGCGACGACGCGGCATCCCGATCCGAGCGCGTCACGCACAAGCCCCGCCAGGTCTTCGATCTCCGCGAATTGCCGCATCCGCGGAACCTACTGGAGGCGGCGCCGCGCGTGCCACGGGATATCTCCCTCACCTCCGACTACCGACGAACGACGCACGTCCAAGCTGCCGCCCCTTCAGGCCGCCGGACTCTCCACACGCGAGAGCCCCAGGACTCAATCTGGGGCTCTCGCGCCGAACTACCACTCAGTCGGACTCATCCGAGAAATCGCTCACCAAGCCCATGCGCCGCCATCACGCACCCCCATGGGCTCTTCCCCGGATCTCGATAGCACGCTCCCTGGCTGCCTCAGACTCTGCCCGTGCACGTTTCCGATCCGCATCGAAAAGAAGCGCACCAGAGAGCTCTTCCAGGACATCGGCCATTCGCTCCCACCATGCCGCGAATTCCTCCGACTCCTCAGAGCCCGATGGCCTGGCAGAACGAACCTCGCGCAACTTGCGCAGGACTTCCTTCAATCCTTCCGGCAGAGAACTCATGACTATCCATTTCCGCCGATAACCTGGAGGAACCGCTTACATGCAGGGCACGGGCCGATCAATTCCCCGTGCTCTAGCAATGGGAATGAATTCCCTCGACCGCCACCACCGATTTTTACGGACTGGAAGGTTGAACCCGCAAGCGGAATGCCACTCGTCTCGAACTTAATGGCGCATCCCACCTCTCCACAGCCCCCGTGATGGGCCGAATCGGCGACCGCCCTCGCAGTCTGCTCCGGCATAGTGCCCGTACGAGTGTCAACAGCATAGGACATATCCGTATGCTGGCCATCTGCAGAGATGATCTTCGTCGCCACATTTGGCCGATCTGCGGGCGGAATACTCAACGCCGCGTCCGCAAAATCGAGCAGGTCCTCGTCAGCTTCACCACAGTTGTGGACGAGGACTGGCGTGGTACCAGCGAGTACATAGTACGTGTGGATGTCGGCGATGGTGAGGTCGTAGGCGACCTGGGGGGCCGTCTCGTAGTTCCGCACCGTTCGGATGGTGAGGGTTCGGCCGTCCGCGGTGCGGACCTTCTCGCCGGGGTGGAGGTTTGCCGCGTCGGTCCAGCGGTGCGTGGTCTCGTCCCAGAACGGGTGGTGCTGGGTGCTGGTGAGGTTCTCCGTCCCTCCGGGCGCCCCGGTGGAGGGGTCGGTGGTCTGCAGGGTCAGATCGGTGAACTTGCTGTCGTCAGGGGTGCGGATCGTGCGCGTGACGGGCTTCGGCTCGGACTTCCCGGTGGCCGGATCCGTGGCCTCGACCTGGTCGCCGGGCTGGAGGTCCTCGATCGACTTGGTCGTCCCGTCCGCGAGGAGGACCTTGGTGCCGGGCAGGAAGCTGTGGGTGCCCGTAACCGCCAAGAGCGGGTTCGGGCAGGCGCCGGCCACCTCCGCCTCGGCCTTCTCCAGGTCCTTCGCGGCAGTCGTCCCCGCCTTCTCTGCCTTCTCCGCCTTTCCTACCGCGCCGACGGCACGTCCGCCGGGGAGGATGCCCGCCAGGCCCTCGGCGGCGTCCAGGTACTTGCCGTCCTTGATGTCCATGGCGGCGCCCAACACGCTGGCCGGCACGCTCAGGCCCGGGATCCAGGAGGCGCCGTCCGCGGCGTCGCGGACGTTGCCCCAGAGCGTTCCACCCCTGGTGATGATGAAGTAGTGCGGGCTGACGATGTTCGGATACTTGGGGGTGCCGTTCCCCTTGCTCCAGTACTCCTCCGTCCAGGCGCCGTGGCCTTCCGGCTTGAACGTCTCGGTGATGACGTCGCCCTTGTCGGTGTAGCAGGCGCCGAAGCCGCCGCACACCCCCTCGGGGCGGAGGCCACCGGGGTCGCTCAGGTTGGTCGGGTCGTTGGTGCTGTACGCGTATGCGTTCCACTGTTGGGGGTTGGCCGGATCGAGGATCGGATCCGGGCTGAGGAAGCGGCCGGTGCTGGGCTGGTACTGGCGTGCGCCCAGGTTGGTGAAGCCGGTCGCGTCGTCCTTCAACCCGTTGACGAAGCCCTTGTCGCCGGCCCACGAGGTGCCGCTGCCGTAGCCTCGGAGGACGCCGAAGGGGTCGGTCCAGCGGCGGTTGACATCGGTGGTCGCCGAGTCGATGGACAGGGTGCCGGTGCCGTGCTGGTCGGCGAGCTGGTAGGTGAGCCTGGTCGG
>NZ_JBVHYH010000153.1:0-3763 GCF_055569135.1 Kitasatospora sp. NPDC029367 | reverse complement strand
GGCCCAGGCAGGCGTCACCACGACGACCACCGAGCCGCTGCCCGGGGCCACACCCCCGGCGAGCGGCGGCAGCGGTTCCGGTGGGGGCCGGGGGGGGGGGGGGGGGGGGGGGGCCCCCCCCCCCCCCCCCCCCCCCCCCCCCCACCCCGTGGGCTACGGCCGCCCCATGTACGCGGGGTAGTACCCGCTGCTGATCGTGGAGATCCGGATCAGCGTCCCGGGCCGCGCGGCCTCCACGTACCGGTTGTCGCCCAGGTAGATCGCCACGTGCTGGATGCCCCGCGCGGTGCCGTCCGGCGACCAGAACAGCAGGTCACCGCGGCGCAGCTGGCTCGCCTTGATCGGCGTGGTGGCCGCGTACTGGTCGTTGGCCACCCGCGGCAGGTCGATGCCGCCGCGCCGGAAGGACTGCTGCACCAGGCCCGAGCAGTCGTACCCGTCCGGCCCGTTGCCGGCGGTCCGGAACGGCTTGCCCAGCTGGGCGAGCGCGTACTCCACCGCGGTCTCGACGTCGGCGTCCGCCGCCACCTCGTGGGAGGAGCCGGAGGAACCGGAGGAGGACGCGGAGCCGCCGGTCCGCTGCAGGTAGATGTCGTAGTGGGTGGTCCAGCGCCACTCCCCCTTGCTGTTCCTGAACCAGTACCGCGAGCCGTCCCAGCCCTGCTTGATCCCGCTGTTCGAGGACTTGGCGGACTTCGAGGAGGACGAGGACTTCGCCGGGGACTTGGCGCCGCCGGTCCGCGCCACGTACACGCTGTAGTGGGTGGTCCAGCGCCACTGCCCCTGGCTGTTCTTGAACCAGTACCGCGAGCCGTCCCACCCGGCGTGCGCCGGGGCCTTCTCGGCCGCGGCGGGCGTCACCCCGGTGCCGAGCCCGATGGTCCCCACGCCGACCGCGATCGCGGCCGCCATGCCTATCCCCCGACGGATCCGCGCGGCCCGCGAGGGACGGGCGGTGGTGGCGGGGCGGGCGGCGGGGGCGGGGGCGTGCTGCCCGGTCGGTTCGTCGGCGGCATCCGGTGCGCCGGTGTTGACGGTGGTCATCCCTGCTGACTTCCTTCACTGCTGCGAACGCACTGCGGCGTACGGCCGCCGGAAGGGCGGCTGCGGAAACTGCTGCGGACACGCGGTACGCCCCGGCTTCGCCGGTCCGTACCTTCGGCAGTCCCCGGTCCGACCTGCCGCGGCCCCCGGCCGTGCGACCGGGGGCCGCGGCATGTCTCCCGTGGATTCAGTTCTGCCTGCTCGTCACGTTAGGCACGCGTCCGCTCACCGCGCGCAGTGGAGTGCGCCAAAGGAAGGTTTCCGGGCTCCGGTCGCCGACGGCGCATCAGGGTGAACACCCGTCACCGCCGGGCGTGTCCCGACGCCCCCTCATCAGTGCCCGCGGTGCTCCGTCAGGAGCTGCTTCTTCAACACCTTTCCCAGCGCGTTCCTGGGCAGTTCGGGTACCAGCACGACCCGCCGCGGGCGCTTGTGCACCGAGAGCCGCTCCGCCACGAAGGCCGTCAGCTGTTCCCCCGTCACGGCGCCGTCCGGCACGACGTACGCGACGATCGCCTGTCCGAGGTCCTCGTCCGGCGCGCCGACCACGGCCGCGTCGGCGACCGCCGGGTGGTCGCGCAGCGCGGCCTCGACCTCGCCCGCGCCGATCCGGTAGCCGCCGCTCTTGATCAGGTCCACCGAGGCCCGGCCGACGATCCGGTGGAAGCCGTCGGCCCCGATCACCGCGACGTCCCCGGTGCGGAACCAGCCGTCCGCCGTCCAGGCCTCGGCGTCGGCGTCCGGCCGGTTGAGGTAACCGCTGAACAGCGTGGGGCCGCTGACCTGCAGTTCGCCGACGCTCTCGCCGTCGTACGGCACCGGCTCGCCGTCCTCGCCGACCAGCCGGGTGCGCACTCCGTCCACCGGCAGCCCGACGCTGCCGGGGCGCCGCTCGCCGTCCGCCCGGGTGCTGACGGTGATCAGCGACTCGGTCATCCCGTAGCGCTCGATCGGGGCGTGCCCGGTGAGCGCCGCCAGCTTCTCGAAGACCGGTACGGGCAGCGGCGCGCTGCCGGAGACCAGCAGCCGGGCCGGGGCCAGCCGCCCGGCCGCCGCCGGGTCCGCCGCCAGCCGGGACCACACGGTGGGCACGCCGAAGTACAGGCTGCCGCCCGCCTGCGCGTAGCCCGCGGGGGTGGGCCGTCCGGTGTGCACCAGCCGGCTGCCGGTGCGCAGGGCGCCGAGCACGCCGAGCAGCAGCCCGTGCACGTGGAACAGCGGCAGCCCGTGCACCAGGGTGTCCTCGGCGGTCCACTGCCAGGCGGCGGCGAGGGCCTCCAGGTCGGCGGCGATCGCCGCCCGCCGGATCACCGCGCCCTTGGGCGCGCCGGTGGTGCCCGAGGTGTAGAGCACGAACCCGGTCGCGTCGGCGGCCGGTTCGGCGTAGCTGGTCGCCGAACGCTCGGCGGGGTCCACGGGCAGGGCCGCCACCGGCCCGGCGTCGGGCGCGTCCTCCCCGGCGGCGTGCGCCAGCAGCGCGGCGCCCGAGTCCCGCAGGATGTGCTCGCGCTCCTTGGGGCCCGAGTCGGGCGGCAGCGGCACCACCGGGACGCCCGCCAGCAGCCCGCCGACCACGGCGGTGACCGTCTCCAGGGTGGGCCGGGCGAGCACCGCCAGCGCGGGTGCCCCGGCGACCCGGTCGGCCACCGCGGTCGCCGCGCCCAGGAGTTCCTCCCGGGAGAGCGTCCGGCCGTCGATCCGCAGCGCGTCCGCCGCGTCGCCGTGGTCGCCATGAAGTGCCGTCAGCAGTGCCATGCTTCGGTCCTCGTCCTCGCCCTGTTCGCACCGGGGGCTCCCGCGCCCGGGCGCCGTCGGGCCGACTCTACGGGCCGGCGCGGCGCTCCCCGCGGCCCGGGGCACGACGGCGGAGGGCGTGGCACCGAGCACCCGGTACCACGCCCTCCGGTCCTCTGGACCGTCCCGCGGATCAGCCCTTGCGGGTCTTCACCTCGGTGGTCAGCTGCGGCAGCACCTGGAACAGGTCGCCGACCACGCCGTAGTCGACCAGCTCGAAGATCGGGGCCTCGGGGTCCTTGTTGACGGCCACGATGGTCTTCGAGGTCTGCATGCCGGCCCGGTGCTGGATGGCACCGGAGATGCCCGCCGCGATGTAGAGCTGCGGCGAGACCTGCTTGCCGGTCTGGCCGACCTGGTTGCTGTGCGGGTACCAGCCGGCGTCCACGGCGGCGCGCGAGGCACCGACGGCCGCGCCGAGCGCGTCCGCGAGCTCCTCGACCACGCCGAAGCCCTCGGCGGCACCGACGCCACGGCCGCCGGAGACCACGATGGCGGCCTCGGTCAGCTCGGGGCGGCCGGTGGAGACGCGCGGGGTGCGCGAGGTGACCTTGGCGGCGTTGCCGGTGAACTCCACCGACACGTTCTCCACCGCACCGGCGGCCGGGGCGGCCTCCGGGGCGACGGCGTTCGGCTTCACGGTGATGACCGGGGCGCCCTTGGTGACCGTGGACTTCACCTGGAAGGAGGCGGCGAACACCGACTGGGTGGCGACCGGAGCGCCGTCGCCGGCCTCCAGGTCGATCGCGTCGGTGATGATGCCGGAGCCGATCCGCAGCGCCACCCGGGCGGCGACCTCCTTGCCCTCACCGGAGGAGGTGACCAGCACCGCGGCCACGTCGTTGGCCTTGGCGATCTGGGCCAGGGCGTCCACCTTGGGGACGACCAGCTGGTCGGCGAACTCGGCGCCGTCGGCGACGTACAC
>NZ_JBVHYH010000152.1:0-3955 GCF_055569135.1 Kitasatospora sp. NPDC029367 | reverse complement strand
CAAAGAGGAAAACAGAAAGGAAAGGGAAGGAAAGGAAAAACCGGAAAAGGGGGAAGGGCAGGGCGGTCGGGGGCCCCGCCCCCCCCCGGGGGGGGGGGGCCCGGGCCGCACCTCAGCGGTCCGCCCGGCCGGCCGCGGGGGCCGCGGGGGCCGGGGCGTAGCCGGCCGGGCGGCTGGTGAAGGTGCCGCGCCCCTGCGTGCGCCCGCGCAGGCGGCCCGCGTAGCCGAAGAGTTCGGCCAACGGCACGAGGGCGCTGACCTCGGCAGTGGCGCCCGGGCCGGGCCGGGTGCCCTGAACGCTGGCACGGCGGGCGGCAAGGTCCCCCAGGACGGCGCCGAGCGCGTCCTCGGGCACGGTGACGCTCACCTGCGCGAGGGGTTCGAGCAGCTGGAGGCGGGATGCGCGCAGGGCCTCGCGCAGGCCCAGACGTGCGGCGGTACGGAAGGCGAGTTCGGAGGAGTCCTTGGGGTGGGTGAGGCCGTCGGTGAGGGTGACGGCCAGGCCGGTGACGGGGTGGCCGCCGAGCGGACCCTCGGCGAGGGCGTCACGGCAGCCGGCCTCCACGGCCTGCACGTACTCGCGCGGGACCCGACCGCCGGTGACGGTGGAGGTGAAGGTGAAGGCGTCGTCGGCGGGGGCCACGTCCAGGACGATGTGGGCGAACTGGCCGGAGCCGCCGTCCTGTTTGGCGTGCCGGTGGGTGAAACCGGTGACGCCTTCGAGCAGGGCCTCGCGCAGCGCGACGCGGGGGCGGCCGACGACGGCCTCCACGCCAGCGTCCCGGCGTACCTTCTCCACGGCGACCTCCAGGTGCAGTTCGCCCAGGCCGGACAGGGTGCGCTGGCCGCTTTCGGGGTCGGTGGCCAGGCGCAGCGAGGGGTCCTCGTCGGTGAGGCGGGCCAGGGCTGCGGTGAGCCTGTCGGTGTCGGCGGTGCGGCGGGCCTCGACCGCGACGGTGACGACGGGTTCGGCGCTCACGGGTGCCTCCAGGAGGATGGGGTGGTCGGGGTCGCACAGGGTGGCGCCGACGCGGGCGTTCTTGGGGCCGATGACGGCGACGATGTCGCCGGCCAGGGCGTGGTCGGTCTCGGTGTGGCGGTCGGCCTGGACGCGCAGGATGCGGGCGATGCGCTCGGTGCGGCCCGTGGCGGCGTCGAGCAGGGTGTCGCCCTTGCGCAGGGTGCCGGCGTACAGGCGCAGGTAGGTGAGGCGGCCGGTGGGGGCGGTGGTGACCTTGAACGCCAGGGCGGTGAGGGGCTGCCCGGGGTCGGGGTGGCGCTGCTGGTCGCCGTCGGCGGCCCGCACGGGTGGGGTGTCCAGGGGCGAGGGGAGGTAGGCGAGGGCGGCGTCCAGAAGGGGTTCGATGCCGCGGTTACGGTAGGCGGAGCCGGCCAGGACGACCACGGCCTCCCCGGTGCGGGTGAGGTCGCGCAGGGCGGTGGTGAGGGTGTCGGTGCCGAGGGCGCCGTCGGTGCAGAACTCCTCCAGGGCCCGGGGGTCGAGTTCGGCCACGGCTTCCTCCAGGGTGCGGCGGCGGGCGGCGGTTTCGGCCGCGAGGTGGTCGGGGACGGGGCCCTCGGCGAGGGTGCCGTCCGCGTCCCAGGTGAGGGCGCGAAGGCGGACGAGGTCGACGAGGCCGGTGAAGGCGTCTTCCGTGCCGATGGGCAGGTGGACGGCGAGCGGGTGGGGGTGCAGGCGTTCGCGGATGGAGGCGACGGCGGCGTCGAGGTCGGCTCCGGCGCGGTCGAGCTTGTTGACGAAGGCGATCCGGGGCACGCCGTGGCGTTCGGCCTGGCGCCACACCGACTCGCTCTGCGGCTCGACGCCGGCGACGGCGTCGAAGACCGCGACGGCGCCGTCCAGGACGCGCAGGCTGCGTTCGACCTCGTCGGCGAAGTCGACGTGGCCGGGGGTGTCGATGAGGTTGATCCGGTGCCCGGCCCAGGTACAGCTGACGGCGGCAGCGAAGATGGTGATGCCGCGGTCGCGTTCCTGGGGGTCAAAGTCGGTGACGGTGGTGCCGTTGTGGACTTCGCCGCGCTTGTGGGTGGTGCCGGTGAGGTAGAGGATCCGTTCGGTGAGAGTGGTCTTACCGGCGTCGACATGGGCGAGGATGCCGAGGTTGCGGACGGCGGCGATCGCGGCAGTCGTGGTGGTGCCGGCGGTGGTGGTGACAGTGGTGCTGGTGGTGGTGTCGGTGCGCATGGCCCGGTGCCTTTCGAGGCGGTGCTACGGGTGGACGCGCGATTTGCACAGCACTGCCAACAGTTTCTGATGCTCCGTCAGATCACTGACGGGAGTAGGCCCTTATGGAGTTCGCGCAGGGCTGGTTCAGACGGTGGCGGCACTGTTCCGGTGCCGGCCGCGCAGCGGGCACCGGAAGGACGGGGACACCAGGATCACCTCGTACCGCGAGGCGGGAGAGGGGGCGGCGGCGCTGTGCTTCGGCATGGCCGCCCTGCCCCCTCTCCGCTTGCCGTCGTCGTCATGGTCAACCGCGCACTCGGGGCGCGGCCGCGGGGCGAGTCTAGGGAGAACGGGCTCGCGTCGGCGAGGGGTTTTACGGTGCGCGGAAGCGCAGGACCGCCTCCGACCAGTTCTCGCGGTCGGCGACTCCGGCGTCCAGGGCGGCGCCGATGGCGCGTTCCTCGTAGGCGAAGTGGGACTCCATGATGGCGGCCAGGCCGTCGAGTTCGCGTCCGATGGCCTCCAGGTCCGCGGCCCGCCGCGCGCCGGGCTGTTTGCTGGGCTGTGCGTCGGGCCGTACATCGGGCTGTACGTCGGCCCCCGTGCCGGGCCCGGCCGCGACCCGGACGGCCTGTTCGGCGAGGTCGCGGACCCGGGCGAGGATGTGGGTGATGAACCCGTGGTCCTCGACGAGCTTGGCGACGGTCGGCGCGAGGTCCGGCCGCTCACGCACCAGGGCCGTGAACAGTGCCTGGTCCTCACCCTGGTGATGGTTGGTCAGGGCCGAACAGAAGGCGAGGCAGTGGGCGCCCAGGGAGTCGTCGGGCAGGGTCCGGCGGCCCAGGCCCGCGCGGAGGTTGACCAGGCGGCGGCGCAATTCGTTGTGCGCCTGGGAGAGTTGGAGACTGAGAGCGGCCGTTCGGCCGTGCGGGTACGGGGAGGCCACGAGCGGGCGGTCCCTTCGGTCGCGCACCTCCATGCCTGGCGCGGTCCGCCACCGGCACGCGATGCTGCCCGCCATCCGATCACGTGCCACGGCGCCGCGGCAAGCCCGTCCCTGCCGATGCCGTGGGGTCGGCGGGGGCGGCAGGGTCGGCAGGGACAGCGCGGGTGCCCGCCGCGGCGGGGTCGGCAGGCGCGGCCACGTCCGGTACGGCCGCGCGGGCGCGGGGGCGCCCGAGCACGATCCCGGCGGCCACCAGCACCAGCCCCGCCCCCTGGCGCGGCCCCAGCGCATCACCGTCCAGCGCGGTGCCCAGCAGCACCCCGGCCAGCGGGTTGAGCAGTCCGAGCAGGCCGACGGTACCGGCCGGCAGGTGCCGCAGCCCCGCGAACCAGCAGGCGAAGGCCAGCGCCGTGGCCACCAGGGTGACGTAGCCGAAGGCCAGCAGGGTACGGCCCGCCAGCGGCGGCGGGGCGCCCTCGGCGAGGACGGCCGGCGGGAGCAGCAGCAGGCCCCCGGCGGTCAGCTGCCAGGCGGTGGCGGCCAGCGGGTCGGCACCCTCGCGCCAGCGGGCGGCCAGGACGTACCCGACGGAGGAAACCAGCATCGCGCCCGCCGAGGCCGCCAGCCCCCTGCCGTCGGGCACCCCGTCGCCGCCGAGGACGGTGAGCGCCACTCCGCCCAGGCCGATCACCGCCCCGGCCAGGTGGGCGCGGTGCGGGGGGGGGGGGGGGGGGGGGGGGGGGGGGGGGGGGAGGGAGCGGGGGGGGGGGGGGGGGTGGGGGGGGGGGGGGGGGTTAAGCTCCTTGTCTTCCCCGCTATCC
>NZ_JBVHYH010000151.1:0-4194 GCF_055569135.1 Kitasatospora sp. NPDC029367 | reverse complement strand
GGAAGCTAAGCCTCACAGCGCCGATGGTACTGCAGGGGGGACCCTGTGGGAGAGTAGGACGCCGCCGAACAATCATTCAGAAAAGCCCCTGATCCTTTCGGATCAGGGGCTTTTCGCTTTTCCGCTCAGTTGTCGTCTTCCTCGTTCGGCAGCTGGGTGTCGTCGGTCTTCGGCTGCCCCTGGGCCTGGGCCGGCTTGGGGTCAGCCGTCGGAACGTCCGAAGGCGCCGCCGACGCCGCGGCCGAAGCGGGTGCCGACGGGTCAGCCGGCGCTGCCGTTGCTGCGGGTACCGCCGCGGTGCCCCAGGACGGCCGGTCCAGCCACTTGTCGGCGGTGTTGGTGAGGCGGGCGACGCCCGTGCCGTCGGAGCGCATGCTGTAGAGATCGGCGCCGCCGCCTCCCGAGGGGGCCTGGGCGAAGACGATGGACTTGCCGTCGGGTGCGTAGGCCGCGGCGCCGTAGAAGGCGGTGGACGGGGCCGGGGTGAGGGCGCCGATGCCGGTGCCGTCGGGGTGGACGGTGTAGATGCCGCCGCCGGGGGCGTTGTCGGGGCCGGCCGGGTAGGTGGTGAAGAGGATCTGGGTGCCGTCGGGGGACCAGGTCGCGCGGTCGCCGGCCCGCAGTTCCCAGGGGGTCAGCTGGCGCAGCCCAGTGCCGTCCGCGCCGACGACGTAGACGGCGCGGCTGTTGGCGGGTTGCCCGGTGGCGCTGGTGCGGTACTCGAAGGTGAGCTGCTTGCCGTCGGGGGACCAGCTGGGGTTGCTGACGGAGCCGGAGTAGGGCTTGTCGTTGGTCAGGAAGGTGAGCCGCTGGACGTTGGTGCCGTCGGGGCTCATCAGGTAGAGGTCCGAGTACTGCACCTGGTTGTTGTGGGCCTGGTCGAGGGCGCCCCAGGAGCGGCTGAACGCGAGCTGCTTGCCGTCGGGGGAGAAGGCGGGGGCGCGTTCGTCCTCGTTGGCGCAGTCGGCGGTGCCGCTGCCGGCATCGCAGAGCTGGCTGATCTGGTGGGCGTCGTCGCCGCCGGTGGTCACGGTCCAGAGCCGGGCGGTGCCGGACTGCGGGTCGGTGCGGTCGAAGGCGACGGCGCTGCCGTCGGGGTTCCAGTCGGGGTGGTCGTCGCGGGCCCGCGCGGGCGGCTGGGTGATCTGGTGCTGGCCGGCGCCGTCCGGTCCGAGGGTGACGATGGCACTGGTGGTGCGGGAGGCGTCGGTGTAGGCCCGGCTGACGATCAGTCCGTTGCGGGCCTCGGTTTGCGCGGCGCCGACGACTCCGGGGGTAGCCGACGGGGTCGGGTCGGGGGTGGCGGTGGGAGACTCCGGGCGGATCTCGGAGAGCGGGATGTCGCCGGGCTCCGCCCCGCACCCGGTGAGCAGGGTGCCCAGAAGCAGGAGGCCCGCACCGGCGGTTGCGCGGGTGCGGGCCTTGCTGCTGCTGGGGGACTGCCGTGTGCCGGTGATCCGTGTCATCTCCGTCTCCGACCTTTCCGACCGCTTCGACGTGTGCCCCGGTCCGCGGTGGGCGGGACGCAGGACGCATCCAGGAGGAAGGTCCCTGGAAGAGCTGTCACTGTGTCAGACGGGGCGTGTCGGCGGCCGGGCGACACGCGACGGATCGCATCGGCTCGGTCACACGGAGTAGACGGGCTCGGGGGTTGGGTCAGCCCCGGGCGGCGCGGCGCTCGGCCTTGGCGAGGGCTTCCGCCTCGTCCTCGGCCTCGGCGACCTCCAGGGTCGGCGCGGTGCCGCCGAGCTGGGCGGGCAGCCACCAGGTGTCGTCGGGGCCGGAGGGCTTGCCGGGGTACTCGCGCTGGGCCCGGTCGAGCATCTCGCTCATGGCGGCGCGCAGCTTTCTGGTGACCATGACGGGCTTGTCGCTCGGGCCGAGGTGAATCGGTTCGCCGATCATGATCGTCACCGGGACGTGGCGCTTGGTGAGGGTCTTCGGGCGGCCCTTGGTCCAGAGCTGCTGCGTGCCCCACAGGATGACCGGCAGCAGCGGGGCGCCGGAGTCGGCGGCCATCCGGGCGGCGCCGGTCTTGAACTTCTTCAACATGAACGAGCGGCTGATGGTCGCCTCGGGGAAGACCCCGACGACCTCGCCGGCCTTGAGGGCGCGGACGGCGGCGTCGTAGGCGGGCTGGCCGTCGGCGCGGTCGACCGGGATGTGCTTCATGCCGCGCATCAGCGGGCCGGAGATGCGGTGCCGGAAGACGTCGTCCTTGGCCATGAAGCGGGTCTTGCGCTTGCCGCCGCGGTAGGCGCCGAGACCGGCGAAGAGGAAGTCCAGGTAGCTGATGTGGTTGCTGACCAGTACCGCTCCGCCCCTGGCGGGGATGTGCTCGGCACCGATGATCTTGATCCGTACGTCGAGCGCACGGAAGGCGGTGAGTGCGGCGCCGATCACCGGCGGGTAGACGAACTCTGCCACGGTCAGTCCTGACTTCCACGGGCCGGGGCCCGGTACGGCGGGTACCCGCGCCGTGCGTGGGAGCCGACCGGAGCACGGCACGCCGCGGCGGTCACGGGTGATACACGGAGATGATCCCCCGAACGAGTGCCTGCTGTCACCTGAGGCGTACGGTCAAGCGAATATTCGCGGTGTGATCTCCGTGATGAATCCGACCGGGAACCTTTCCGACCCGCCACCCGGCCTGCCACCCGGCCGGGCCACGGTCAGGCCCCGGCGCCCAGGCGGCCCTGGGCGCGGCGGACGATCGGGTAGATCTCGCAGCCCGGGCAGTAGCCGAAGGCGGCGTTCAGGAAGGCCGCGGCGAGGGCGAAACCGGCGGTCAGCAGGCCGAGCCAGCTGACGCCGGTGAGGAAGCCCAGGGTGCCGATGACGGCGAAGACGGCCCCGCCGCCCTGGGCGAAGCGCAGCGGGCGTTCGTCCTCGGTCGTGGTGGGCGGCGCCAGGCGGGGGGCGATCAGGAGGTGGAACAGGCCGACGTACGGGGAGCGGCGGGGGCCGCCGACCGCGCCGACCAGGAAGACCAGGGCCTGGAGGGAGAGCAGCAGGCCGCTGCCGGTGATCAGGACGGCGGCCAGCACCGCGCTGGTGAGCGCGGCGGCGAAGCGGTGACCTCGGGGGTCGGTCTGCAAGGGGTCTCCGGAGTGGTCGCGACGGGCGGCTGCGGCGGGGCGCGTCAGCGACAGCGGACGGTGGTGACGGGCCTTGGGCCGACGACACGACGGACGGTCAGCAGCGGGGAGGGGCGGTCATGGTCCACCCGCCGATCGTACGGGCCCGGTGTCGGCAGGTCGACCTCCCTTTCGGAGCCCGTACGCGCTGGCGCAGACTGGGGGGATGACCGGACTGGTGGTGTGCCTCGTCGTACTGGCGGTGGCGAGCGGGTTCGGGCTGGTGAGGGCAGGGCGCGACGGGAGGCTGCGGGTGCGCACCAAGGACGGGACGGTACGGCTGTCGGAGGAGGACCTGGGCGGGCCGCTCGGTGAGCGGGCGACCCTGGTGCAGTTCTCCACCGCCTTCTGCCAGCCGTGCCGGGCGACCCGGCGGGTGCTCGCCGAGGTGGCCGGGATGGTCGACGGGGTCGCGCACGTGGAGCTGGACGCCGAGGCGCAGCTGGAGCTGGTGCGTCGGCTGGAGGTGCTGCGGACGCCGACCGTCCTGGTGCTGGACGCGGCCGGGCAGGTGGTGCGCCGGGCGGCGGGGCTGCCGCGCAAGGCGGACGTGATCGCGGCGCTCGGCCAGGCGGTGTGACGGGCGGCGCGTGACGGGCGGGGTGCCGGGCGGCGCGTGACGGGCAGGGCGACCGGCGGCGAAGCGGTGACCGCGGGCGCCGGCGCACGGATTCGTCGGCGGTTGGTGCCCCCCGTGAGGTGGGGTCGGCCCCCGGCTGGGGCAGGATGGGCGCAAGCGGCGGTGCCGACCGTCAGGCCTAAGCTACTGGCCAGTAGTGACCACTGCGCTACCGCCGAGTATGCTGCCAGGAAGTTCCGGACCGGCACGGGAAACTCGCTGCCCGGAGCGGGTGTGTGCCGTGTTCGCACCCGCTTGCACGTCGCAGCCGTCGGACGAGACCAGTACAGGAGACAAGGCCGTGAGCTTGAGGATCGTTGTCTGTGTGAAGTACGTGCCGGACGCGACGGGTGACCGTCGTTTCGCGGACGACCACACCACGGACCGGGAGGGTGTGGACGGCCTCCTGTCGGAGCTGGACGAGTACGGCGTGGAGCA
>NZ_JBVHYH010000150.1:0-4994 GCF_055569135.1 Kitasatospora sp. NPDC029367 | reverse complement strand
CCGCCGCCGGGAACCAGAAAACAGGTCGGAACCCTGGGGCGGGGGGGAGGGGTGTGTGGGCGGGACCCCCCGGGGGGGGGGGGGGGGGGGTGGGGGGGGGCCCCCCCCCCCCCCCGGGCCTGTTCAACTGCCCGGAACGGACAGTTGAACAGGCGCTCCGCTCAGGCCGATCGGCTTTCCAGCTCCTCGGCGAACGAGTTCCAGTCCTGTGCGCACGCTCGCGCGAACTCCGCTACGGCGCCCGCCGCGTGGGGCGGGACCTGGTTCACGAACTCGCTCCACTGCCGACTGCCGGTCGCCTGCGAGCCGAGCCAGCGCAGCAGCGAGCGGCGGGCCTCGTTGAAACGGAGCGACGGGTCCCGGCGGAGCCTCTCCACGATGTCCGTGGGCCGGGTGACCGCGTCGGCGTCGGGCGGCACGATCCGACTGCGCACCATGCCGGGCGGCTGCCCGCTCAAGGCCACCTCGATGACGTGCGACCTCGGCACGCTCTCCTCCGCCCGCGGCTGCGGTGCGCGCTCCATCGCCCGTTGCTTCGGGGGAACGGGGTCCTGGCCGCGGCGCATCCGGTCGCGGACGTCCCGCACGGTGGCCGGAGCGATACCCGCGACCTTGGCGATCTCCCGCAGGGAGGCGCCCGGCTGCTCGGCTATCAGCTTGCCGGCCAGTCGGCGCCCATGTGCCGCGCTGATCGGGCGTGCCTTCCCGTCGCGTCCGATCCGCGCCCCGAGCGGGGATCCGGCAGACTCCCTCTGCCGGATCCCCTTCACCGTCACGGCGGCGAGGCCCGCGGAGGCGGCGATCGCACGGTCGGACCAGTAGGGGTGCGCCTTGAGGATGCGGGTCGCGGCCGCGGTGCGGTCCGCCTGGGTCAGTGGCAGCCCGTGCGCCCTGTTGGCCTCCACGGCGAGCACGAACGCCGCCTCCTCGTCGCCGTGGAAGAAGCTGACCTCGATCTCCTGGTCACCCCTGGACCGCGCCGCGAGCAGGCGGTGCAGCCCGTCGATGACCTTCATGGACGGCCAGTGGACCAGGATCGGCGGCAGCGGCTCGTCGACCTGCGCGAGGGTTTCGACATGCCGCTCGTCCGGCCCCAGAAGCCGGGGGGAATCGCCTGGTAGGAGTGAGCTGACCGGAATCGTCCTGGTACGGGACCCGGATAGCGGCCTTAAACGTCCATCTTCACGATCCGCACCCAATGCATTCGCACCATCAATACGACTAGCCACGGCAACTGCCTCCCCTGTATCGCCTGACTGGTCTTCTTGCCCCCTGGGCCGAGTTCCGGCCGGGTACGAAGAACGGACCTATCGTAAGCACTTGCGCAGTGATCAGCTTGAAATTACTTTGCGTCATATTGCCTGGTCAGTCGAGCACTTACTGCAATCGGCGGCCTCCCGTCGGGGTCCGGCCGGGCTCCGCCCCACGGTGTCCCGGCGCGGGGCGCCGGCAGCAGGGGCCGACGGGCTCGCAGGCGCCCGCACCAGGCCTGCTGGTGGAGCACGGGCCGTAGCCGAACGGTGAACCGGCGGTGACGCCCAACCGGCGACGCACGAGGCCCATTGACACCGGGAGACGCGTCGAAGCATCATCGGACTCGCGATCACCGCGATCGGATTTCTCCGGAGCAAGCTCCCCGGAACGGCGAGGCGAATCCGCACCCCGATTCGGGACCGCCGTCCCGCCCGCGGATTGTTCGGGCTCACCGGAATTCCGAATACGGCGCTGCAGCTGTTTCCGTCCGACTACGGTCCGGACCCATTCCGAACCATTCGAGGAGAGCACCTCGGGGCCGGCAACGGAATCACCGCCCGACACCGGAACCATGGCCCGGCAACGGAATCGCCGCCCGGCACCGGAATCACGGCCCGGCACCGGAAATCATCCGGAGCGGCCGTCCGCTCCAACCCGAGGAAGAGTGGTATGCGCAGCCAGGACGACATGCGGGTCGGCCGATGGTTCCGGAAGGTCCGGCCGTGCCCGAACCCGCAGATGCGATTGATCTGCTTCCCCCATGCCGGCGGCCTGGCGAGCTTCTTCCACCCCTGGGGCCGGCTCGTTCCACCCGGCGTGGAGCTGCTGGCGGTCCGCTATCCCGGCCGGGAGGACCGGCTCCTCGAACCCCTCGCCCGGACGATGGACGAGCTTTCCGTACCGATAGCCCGTGAGTGCTCCCGTCTGCTCGACGCCCCGCTGGCGTTCTTCGGCCACAGCATGGGCGCCTCGGTCGCCTACGAGGTGGCGCTGCGTCTGCAGGAGGAGCACCGCTTCTCGTTGTCGGCCCTCTTCGTCTCCGGCCGCTCGGGGCCCGGGCGGGAGCGGATCCGTCCGCTCTCCGAGGCCACTGACTCCCAACTCATGCAGGAACTCGCCGAGTTGGGCGGGACTGACGCCCAGGCCTTCGACGACGCGGAGCTGCGCGAACTGGTTCTGCCGGCGATCCGCGCCGACTACCGGCTGATCGAGGCGTACCCGGCGACGAGCACGAACGCCGTGGTGAACGCCCCTGTCACTGCCTACTATGGAGAACAGGACGCGGACGTGGACCGCGATTCAGCGGAAGCCTGGGCCGGGGTGACGCGCTCGGACTTCCGGGTGATGCCCTTCGAAGGCGGCCACTTCTACCTCCTGAACGAGACCCAGGCCCTCGTCGACGACCTCTTCTCCGGTCTCGGCCGCACCGCCAGGTGCTGAGCCCGACCGACGAGTCCGACCACGGAGCCCGACGACGGGGCCCGACCACTGAGCCCGGCTGACGAGTCCAACTGACGTCAGTCGCCCCGGAGTTCGGCCGGACCGGCCCGCCGGGATGTCCCGCACCGTTCGAAGCCACACCCGACCCAGACAGAGGAACCAAGAATGTCGAACCCGTTCGAGGACCCCACCGCCACCTACTTCGTCCTGGTCAACACGGAGGGGCAGCACTCGCTCTGGCCGGCCTTCGCCGAGGTGCCCGAAGGCTGGGAGGTGGCCTTCGGCGAGGCCGGGCGCGAGGAGTGCATCGCCTTCACCGAGAAGTCCTGGACCGACATGCGCCCGAAGTCCCTCATCGCCGCCATGCAGGGCAACTGACCCCGGCTTTCCGCACGCAACCGGCCGGAGGCCTCGGTACGCCGGAGCCTCCGGCCGCTGGTCTGCTGAATTGCAAGGAGATTTCCGTGTCACCGAGGACCGGCAGCACCGATCACGGGTACGCCAGGGCAGGGGAAGCAGTGACTCGTACGGCAACACGGCGACGCCTTTTGATGTGCGCTCCACGGCATTTCGACGTCACCTATTCCATCAACCCGTGGATGGCCCCCGAGAAGCCCACCGACGGCTCCGTGGCACTGGCCCAGTGGGAGAGCCTCCGCGATCTGTACCGCGCTCTCGGGCACGTCGTGGAGGTGATCGATCCGGTCCCCGGGCTGCCCGACATGGTCTTCGCCGCCAACGGCGCCACCGTGGTGGACGGTCGGGTGTTGGGCGCGCGCTTCCGGAGCGTCGAGCGCACGGCCGAGGGCCCTGCCTACCTCGCCTGGTTCCGGGACCACGGCTTCGGGGACATCCGCTGGCCGGAGCACGTGAACGAGGGCGAAGGCGACTACCTGCTCGCCGGCCGCACGCTGCTGGCGGGGACGGGCTTCCGCACCGACCGCCGCTCCCACGTCGAGGCCCAGGACTTCTTCGGGGTCCCGGTGGTCTCCCTGAACCTGGTGGACCCCCGCTTCTACCACCTGGACACCGCCCTTGCGGTGCTCTCGGACGACGAGGTGATGTACTACCCGGCGGCCTTCTCGGAGAGCAGCCGGAAGGTGCTCCGGGAACTGTTCCCCGACGCGATCCTGGCGACCGAGGAGGACGCCCTCGTCTTTGGCCTGAACGCGTTCTCCGACGGCCGCCACGTGGTGCTGCCCCAGTCGGCGGTCCATCTGATCGACGAGCTGAGGCAGCGCGGCTTCGAGCCGATCGGCGTCGACCTGTCCGAACTCCTCAAGGCCGGAGGCAGCGTCAAGTGCTGCACCCTGGAACTGCGTAACGGCTGAGCGGCGGAGCCGCCGCGGTCAGATCCGGCGTCAGATCCGGCGTCAGATCCGGCGGGAGTCGCCGATGGCGCTCTCGATGCCCTGGACCATCCGCCAGAGCGGCGCGCGACGGCTGGCGACCAGCACCACCACGTCGTCGGCCGGGCTCTCGCCCTCCGGGGCGGCGTCGGCGGGGCGGTCGCTCCAGGTGGAGGTGACGAAGGCCATCGCCGCGTCCACCTCGGCCACCCAGTCGCTCTCGCCGCCCGAGCGCAGCCAGGTGCGCAGGGCGTGGTTGTGCGCGGCGACCACGGCGGCGGCGATCACGTCGGCGCGCAGCGGGCCGTCCGGGCGGTCGGCGAAGCGGCCGCGCAGGTAGGCGGCGAGGGTGTGCTCGTAGCGCCAGACCACCGACAGCTCGTACGCGCGCAGGCCGGGGACCTTGCGGGTGAGGCGGTAGCGCTGGACGGAGAAGGAGGGCTGCTCCGCGTACATCCGCAGGACCAGCCGGGCCGCCTCGCAGGCGTGCCGGACCGGGTCCTCCTCGCCGGTGCCGGACTCCAGGAACTCCGTCATCTCGGCGAGGCTTCGCTCGTGGTCGGGGAAGACCACGTCCTCCTTCGCCGGGAAGTAGCGGAAGAAGGAGCGCCGGCCGACGCCGGCGAGCGAGACGATGTCGTCGACCGTCGTCTGCTCGAAGCCGCGCTCCAGGAAGAGTTCGAAGGCCGCGGCCACCAGCGCCTCGCGCATGGCCGGCTTCGAGGGCCCGTCGTTCATGGGCAGGTCCTGCTCTTCCTTCTCGCTCATTCTCCGGAACTTAGCATCGGCGCGACGGGGCGGCCCCGACGGCCGGTCGGCTGCACCGGCCGGCCGTCGGGGCCCGTCGGGCCGTCGTTACGGCAGGTTGCGGGCCATCACGATCCGCTGGACCTGGTTGGTGCCCTCGTAGATCTGGGTGATCTTCGCGTCCCGCATCATCCGCTCCACCGG
>NZ_JBVHYH010000149.1:0-5035 GCF_055569135.1 Kitasatospora sp. NPDC029367 | reverse complement strand
CTACGGCGTCCGCGACGACCAGCAGGCCGAACACGTCCACGCCGCCGTCGTCCCCGCCCCGGGCCGGCAGCCCGACCTGGAGGACGTCCGCGCCTTCGTCACCGCCAACAAGGGCCGCCTCTACGCTCCCGAGGCCCTGCACCTGGTCGACGCCATCCCGCTCACCGCCGTCGGCAAGCCCGACAAGAAACGCCTGCGCGAGGACGCCGCATCCCGCTGACGCCACCCGCCCTGCCCCGCCCGCCTGCCCGGACGGTTCGCCTACCGTACGATCCGTCCGGGCAGGCGGGCGGGCGATCGAGAGGACCGTGGCCTGGCTCAACTGCTTCCGCCGCCTTCACCGCCGCTATGAGTACAGGGCCGACCACTTCGCCGCGTTCGCGGCATTGCCGCAGCTCTCATCGGCTGTCGCCGTCTCGCACGGCAGGCGTGACGTCGGCATGCCGCTACGGGACGTTCCAGGCGGAGATGACCGGCTGCCCGTGCTCCATGGCCAGGAAACTCAGAGAGCCCGGGTGCGGGTGGCCGAGCAGCCGGGCGGCGGACGCATCGAGCCCGAGCCAGCGCACGGTGATCACTCGCGCCAGATGGCCATGAGCGACCACGGCGACATCGCCCCCGCTCAGCAACGGTCGAATCCGGTCCAGCACCGCGTCCGTTCGCGCGGCCACCTGCTGGAGCTGCTCGCCGGGATGGGAGGCGTCCCCGGGAATGACGCCGTCCCGCCAGAGGTCCCATCCCGGCCTGGACTCCTGGATCTGCTCGGCGGTCAGGCCCTCGTAGCCGCCGTAGTCCCACTCCACCAGATCCGGATCAGGCCTGACATCGGCCAGGCCCGCAAGCTCGGCCGTCCGCATCGCGCGGCCCAGTGGGCTGCTGAACACCGCGATCAGACGGCGTCGGGCCAGCCTCGGCGCAAGCGCCCTGGCGGCGGCCTCACCCGCATCGGTCAGCGCGACGTCGGTGCGGCCGGCGTGCCGGCCCGACAGGCTCCATTCGGTCTGGCCGTGCCGGACAACTATCAACTCTCCCACGGCCGTGCACCATAACTGACGGCCTGTCGGCCAGCTCCGGAGGCCGGTTCCTGAGGAGCACGATCCGGAATGGGCGGAGCCTGACGTGGCCGGAACCCGTCCCCGCCAACCAACCAAATGAGATGTCCTCAGCTACGGGGCGGTGAACCCCAACGGCGAATGCGGACTCAACCCCCAGGCCCGCACCCGCCCCGGCGGCTGGCCGCAGCCTCCGTACGGGAAGCCGGACCGGGGCATCGGGCGCTCAGGGGCGGGCGAAGGCGGTGATGTCCGCGAGTGGCGGGTGGTAGCCGTCGGTGGTGTCCACGTGCAGCTGTGGCACGGGGAGGGAGAGCGGGGTGAAGTCGTCGATCAGGTTGCCCGGGCCGGGTGGGGTGGCGAGCAGGGCGTGGTCGGCGTGGGCGGCGCGGTGGCCGCCGGCGGCCAGGCGTTCGGTGATGCGGCGCCGGGCCAGGGCGGGGGCGACCCGGCAGTGCACGACGCGCATGTCGGTACGGGCGGCGAGCGGGGTCAGGCCCGGGCGCCACAGGTGGTCCTGGTAGGCGGCCTCGGCGACCACGCTGATCCCGGCGTCCACCAGCACGCCCAGCACGCCGAAGAACGCGTCCCGCACCGCCAGATCGGGTGTGGGCGTACGGGTGCCCGCGTGCACGAGGCCCTCCTTGAGCTCGTCGCGCACGACCGCCGGGCAGCCCAGGGCGTGGGCCAGGGCGTGCGCCAGCGTCGTCTTTCCGCTGCCCGGCCCGCCGCTCACCACGATCAGCAACTCCCGCCTCCCGTCCAGCCGGCCCGCTCGTCAGGTCCGTAAGTCCGCGTGTCCGTAAGTCCGTTGGGACTCTGTGCCCGAAACCTCCGGCGTCCCGGGCTCGTTGGAACCGGTGGACGAACCGACCGGCCCGGGCGGCGTCTCGACGGCGCGCGGGCCCGTACACGACGGAGGGGACCATCATGACCCAGGCAGGAGACGCAGTGCGCGGCGGCAGCCCGGACTCGGCGGTCGACCGGGTGGCCGACTTCTACGGCGCCTACATCGACGCCGTCTCCGACGGCACCGACAACCTGTCGGAAGACCTGCGCGCCCACTACCTCACCGAGGACCTCCGCCAGCGCCTGGCGGCCTGGGAGGAGGCCAACCACGCCGACGGCGTGCTGCGCGCCCAGGACGTGCCCACGGCCTGGGAGGTGCGCTACCACGACTCGGGTGCCGGGCACCTCTTCACCACCGTCACGCTCACCTGGGGCACCGGCCCCGACGCCGGGCACACCCGGCTGGCGGTGCAGAGCGACCTGAGCACCAAGCTGATCTCGGACATCGAGGACGCCCCCGCCGGAGGCTAGCGGGAGTCGGCGGGGCGGCCCGCCGCCCAGGCCTGAGCCCGCCCGGACGGGCTCAGGCCCCGGCGGTCAGGCCCCGGCGGCGGTCAGGCCCCGGCGGCAGTCAGGCCAGGGCGGCGGTCAGCCGCGCGGGCAGGGTGTCGTAGGGGCGGCAGTCGATCACCGGCAGGCCCGCGGCGCGGGCCCGGTCGGCGAGCCAGTGGGAGTAGCGGGCGCTGACGTGGGCGCGGGCGTCCTGGGGGCCGGCGTCGGGTTCGCGGTCGGCGTAGTTGGCGGTGATGCGCCGCGGGTCGGCCTCGTGGAGGAAGACGGCGCGCAGGCGCCGGCCGAGGGCGGCGGCCTCGGCGCCGGCGCGTACGGCGGCCGCGGGGGTGAGGTAGTCGCCCTCGACGACAGCCGGTACGTCCACGCTCAGGCGGTTGCGCACGACGCCGAGCAGGGCCTCGTCCAGGGCGTGGGCGGTGGCGATCTGCAGGTCCAGGACCCGGTCGGCGCCCAGCTCCTGCTCGGGGTCGCGGTAGGGGGCGAAGTGGTGCAGTCCCGGGTGGGTGGCCGGGGTGGTGGCGGCCTGGAGGGCGGCGACGACGTCGTCGAACTCGACCGTGAACGCGCCGTGGTCGGCGGCCAGGCGCTCGGCGGCGCGGCTCTTGCCGAGGCCGGAGGCGCCGCCGATCAGCAGGACGTCCCAGGAACGGTGGTCGGTGTGCATACCGTCACATTAGTGGAGACCGGTAATCGGTTTCGGGTGCCGGTGGGCTCTGTGGGGTGGGGAAGGCGGGGCGCGCGGTGAGCGGCGCCTCGCGGCCAGGCCCCCGGCGTCCGGAAGCCGGCCCACGGTCTGGTCCCGGTGCCGCCGCCCGCCCGCCCGGATCCGTTACGGGAGCGCGGGCGGCGGCCAACGGGGTCGGCGGCCGACGGGAGGCCCGACGGCCAGCGGGACCGGGGCGGCCGGGGTGAGGCCGTCGGGGCCTCTCAGGGCTGCTCGCGGCTGGTGGCGCGGCGCAACGCCCAGGGCAGGGCGAACCAGAGGGTGGCGAAGATCAGCGCGATGACGGCGGAAATGGCCACGGCCGGCGCGGGGCCGAGGACGACGTCCAGGACCAGCAGCACGGCGCCGGTCAGGGCGCTGGCGAGCAGCAGCAGGCCGTACTGGGCGATGCGGGCGGAGACGTCGACGATGCGGGCCTTGCCGGGGTGGCGGTAGAGGCCGCGGTGCAGGGCGACGGGGGTGGCCAGGGTGGCGGCGGCGATGACGGCCAGCAGCAGGGTGGTGACGTAGATGTCCTGCTGGGCGTCGGAGAGTTCGGCGAAGCGCGGGGTGAAGGCGACGCCGAGCAGGAACGCGACGACGATCTGGACGCCGGTCTGCAACACCCGCAGTTCCTGGAGCAGTTCGACCAGGCGGCGGTCGGCCCGCACGGCCGGGTTCTCCCAGCCGGGCGGCGGTGAGGACTCGTCGGGGCGGCCGGGGTCGGGGTCGGGGCCGGGTGGGAGAGGGGTGCTCATGCGTCACATTCTGCGCGGTCAGGGCCCGTTCCGGGGCCGGTGGCGGTGCCGGTGGCGGGGCCTTTGCCGGTGGCGGTACCGGCGGCGGTGGGAGTGGCCGTGGCGCGGCCCGGCTCCCCGGGGCCCGGCGTCCCGGGGGCGTCCAAGCGCCGGTGCCAGGCGGTGAGCAGGGCCTGGAGGGCGGCGGCCTCCTCGGGGGCGAGGTGGGCGAGCAGGCGGTGCTCGTTGCGCAGATGGGCGGTGAACGCCTCGTCGATCAGGCGCGCCCCGGCGTCGGTGAGGGCGACCACGCGCCCGCGCCGGTCGTCCTCGGCGGGGCGGCGGGTGACCAGGCCGGCGCGTTCCAGGCGGTCGATCCGCTTGGTCATCGCGCCGGTGGTGACCATGGTGTGGGCGGCGAGCTCGCCGGGGGCGCGTTCGTAGGGGGCGCCGGCGCGGCGCAGCGCGGCGAGCACGTCGAACTCGCCCTCGCTCAGTCCGTAGCGCTGGTAGACGAGGGTGAGTTCGGCGGTGAGGCGGTCGGCGAGGCGGTGCAGGCGCCCGATCACGGCCAGCGGGGAGACGTCGAGGTCGGGGCGTTCGCGGTGCCACTCGGCCTGGATGAGGGCGACGTGGTCGGCGGGGGCGGCGTCCGGTCGGTGAGCGTGCTGCTGGTGGTCCGTGGGGTCCATGGGTCCCATTCTACCCTGGTAGCTTCCAGGGAAGCTATATTGTCTTCCATGGAAGCCAATGCCCGGTGGGTCCTGCTGACCGCCCTCGCCCCCCTCGCCTGGGGCGCCAACTACTGGGTCACCCACGCCTACCTGCCCGCCGACCACCCCCTGTGGGGCGCCGCCCTGCGCGCCCTGCCCGCCGGACTGCTGCTGCTCGCCCTCGCCCGCCGCCGCCCCCACGGCCCCTGGTGGTGGCGCAGCGCCCTGCTCGGCCTGCTCAACACCGCCGTCTTCTTCGTCCTGCTCTACCTCGCCTCCCAGCTGCTGCCCACCAGCACCGCAGCCACCGTCATGGCCGCCTCCCCGCTGGCCATGCTGCTCACCGCCTGGGTGGTGGGGGGGGGGGGGCGGGGCCGGGGCGACCTGGCCGGGGTGGTGGTGGGATGGGGGGGGATGGGGCTCACCGTCCTCGGCGGGGGGGGGGTGACCGAGGGCAGGGGGCCCGCG
>NZ_JBVHYH010000148.1:0-5041 GCF_055569135.1 Kitasatospora sp. NPDC029367 | reverse complement strand
TCCCCCCCCTCCCCCCCCCCCCCCCCCCCCCCCCCCCCCCCCCCCCACCCCCCCCCCCCCCCCCCTCGGGCGTGGAGGGAGAGCTGGTCCGGCGTGGGTCGGGGATCAGTCGATGCGGTGCTCCTTCCAGAAGGGCGTCAGGTCGACGGACGTCGCGGCCTGGGCGGCGGCCTTGAACTCGGCGGTGGTGGAGACACCGAACCAGTGGGCGCGGGCGTAGTCGTGCAGCAGCGCGGACATCGTGTCCGTGCCGATCAGCCGGCTCAGTTCGTGCAGGGCGCAGGAGCCGTGGTCGTAGATGACCGCCTCGTAGCGGTCGGGGTGGGCGTCCCAGTAGCTCATCGGGTTGGTGAGGCGTTCGGCCGGGCTCCGGAAGGGAGTTGCGGCGGTGCAGCCCTCCTTCGTCCGGCCCAGCTCGACGTCCATGGCGTACTCGGCGAAGGACTCGTCCAGCCAGGGCGCGCGGTACTGGTCGTCACCGACGATGCCGTACCACCACTGGTGCGCCAGCTCGTGGATGACGGCGGAGGGGCGGATCCGGTCGAGGACGAAGGCCGGGTACTCCATGCCGCCGAACCCGAAGGCGTCGTCGAGGACGGTGGCGACGTCCCCGTACGGGTAGGGGCCGTAGCGGGCGGAGTGGTCGTCGATGGTCCGCAGCGAGAGGTCCAGCATCGCGCGGGCGTCTGCGGCGGAGACGCTGCTGACCGAGTAGACGGCGACCCGGACGCCGCCGCCGGACCGGCCCTCGATCCGGTGGAACGGCCCGGCGGCCCAGGCGAATTCGCGGACCTGCCGGGCACCGATCCGGGTGACCGTTCGGCCCGGTCCGCCGGGGGTGTCGACGGCGGTGCCGGTGGCGGGTACCAGGACCTCGGTGGGGTGGTCGAGGGTGACGGCGAAGTCGGAGGCGAGGCCGTAGAACGACTCGCCGAGCTCGCTGTACCGGTCCAGGTGCCAGCCCGACCCGTCGCGGACGGCGAGGACGGGCAGGGCGTTGCCGATGAAGCTGAACGCGCCGTCCCGGCCGAAGCGGTCGAGGCCGTCGGGGACGTCGATGCCGAGGTCGAACTCGACCGTGTCGGAAGCGCCCCGGGGCAGCGGGCGGGCCAGCGGGACGCGCAGGGCGGTGCAGTCGACCTCCGGGGTGCCGTCCAGACCGGTCACCCGGACGGACGGGGTCGCGCAGCCGCCGTGGAAGTTGTCCCAGAGCCGCAGGTACACCTCGTGCAGGGGTTCCGGTGAGGTGTTGGTGAAGACGATCCGCTCGTGGCCGCGCCAGTGCGCCCCCGTGGCGTCGCTGCTCAACTCCACGGTGTAGGTGGGGGCTCCGGGGGTGCGGGTCGGGTCGGCGGGGGCACGGCCGGGTGGTGCGGCGCCCACCGACAGGAGCACGGCGAGGACGGCGAGCAGCGGGAGGAGGAGGCGCCGCGGGCCGGACGGCCCATCGGACCGGTCGAGGAGTCGTTGGACGGTGGTGGTGAACCGGGCAGATGTGACCGGCCGGAAGGGTGGGCCGGTGGACTTCATCATGAGGACCTCGGAAATCTCGGAAATCTCGGGGATGCCGGGCCTGCCGGGGCGGGCAGCGCGTCGCCGGCACCGTGCCTGAGAACGGCCTCGACCAGCCCGGGGACACGCAGCGGCCCTCCGTCGGGGTGATCCGCTGGGCTGGCCGCTGGGCCGGCCGCTGGGTCTGCCGTCGGCTGGGCCGCCGAGTCGGCCTGGTCAGTGGAGCGGCTGGTCGGCTCCCGGGGAGTCGGCCAGGAACTGCAGCAGGACGTCGGCAACCTGGGCCGCACCGGCGGTGCCGACCGCGCTCGTCAATGCCGTCCAGTCCGGGCCGGGTGGAGCCGCGGCGGCCCCGTCGGCCAGCCGTTTGAGCTTCTCGACCAGGCCCTGCCGTACGGCCGCAGCCGTACGGTGGCGGCCGAGGTCGACGGCGCGGGCGATGCCGCCGTGGATCAGGTCGAGGGCCTTGCGCTCGCCGTGGGCGCGCAGGGCCAGTGCCTCCTCCTCGTCGAACACCTCCTGGGGCCAACGGAGGCGGACGTCAGTGCCGAGCGCCTGGCTGTGGAAGCGGCCGTTGAAGATCTGGCTGAGGTTCTGCGGCGGCAGACAGAGCGTCGGGGTGCCGAGTTGCCCGGCCTCCAGGAGGGTGGTCAGCCCGGGGGAGGTGAGCAGTACGTCGCAGTCGGCGAGGCGGTGCAGGAACTCCTGGTGGCGGAGGGCGCCGACGGTGGTGACGGGCGGGTGGGCGCAGGAGTCGACCAGTTGCGCGGCCAGCCAGGCCGGCAGGTTGCCCGCGATGTGCACCTCGGTGACCCCGCTCGCGGTCAGTGCCTCCAGTGCGGCGGGCAGGACGAGCTGGGGATAGCTCGCCCAGTCCGTGAGGTGGGGCGCGCGCAGCCCGCCGAGGTTGAGCAGGGCGCGCCGGGGGTGCGGCGTGGGAGGGCTGCCGCGGGCGGCGCCGCCGTCAGCGATCACGGCGTCCACCCAGCGGAGCCGGTGCACGTCGGCCAGCACCCCGGCGCCCTCCGGCGGCAGCTCCACGCACCGCTGGGCGCAGTACACCTCGGCGTCCAGCGGGAGGTCGGGCCGGTCGCCGTCCGTCCAGAGGAACGGCAGGCTGTCCACGAACACCACCGGCACCCCGCAGGCCCGCAGCGCGTTGGCCAGCGCGCCGTCCAGCACCACCAGTGCCGCCTGCACGCGCTGCGCCTGGACGATCCGGCACAGTTCCTGGTCGGACCGCTCGTCCGGGAGGTCGAACCAGCGCTCCACCGGCTGTTCGGCGAGCAGCTGTCTGCCAAGCCCGGAGGCCAGGCCGATGAATCTCAGCCGCTCGCCGCCGCGGGCCCGGAGGGCGGACAGCACCGCGCTCAACTTCCCCGAGCTGCCCCAGCCGAACTCCACCCCGGCCACGGCGACCGTCATCGTGGCCCTCGCCGTCGTGGTCCCCACTGTCGTGGCGTCTGCCCTCGTGATCCCCGTGCTCGCCCGCATCCCTGTCAACTCCCCCGCCCGTACCGGACCTTCTGTCGCTCCGTATTCGTACCAGGCGCTCGGAGAAGGGTCGGTTCGACTGCCTACGGAAAAGCGATACCTAACCACCCCGAAAGGTGAAGTTCCCGTTCGGTGCATTGACGAACGGAGGGATCGACGGGCAGGTGGACGGCCGGTCGGTCGGCGGCTTGGCGACCGGCCGCACCCGGGGCGTGCCGTCAGGCGGTCGACCTGGTCAGGCTCCTCCGTGGGACTGTTCCGGTGGATGTGACGCGTCGTCACGACCGGTTCGCGACTCCCGCTCCGCCGCCTCGGCGACGTGCTTGATGTGTGCCAGTCTGCGGTCCCAGTCGGCGGCGAGCGAGGCCATCCAGCGCGCCGTGGTGTCGAGCGCCGCGGGCCGCACCGTGTAGCGCACCTCGCGCCCGACGCGGCCGCTGCTCACCAGCCCGGCGGCGTCCAGGACGGCGAGGTGCTTGACCACGGCCTGGCGCGAGACGGGAAGGTGCCGGGCGAGCGTCGTCGCGGTGGCCTCGCCCTGCGCGGCGATCAGTTCGAGCAGCCGGCGTCGCGTCGGGTCGGCCAGGGCCGCGAGCACGGTGTCGACCGCTTCGACGGCGCCGTGGGGTTGGTCGGTCACGCGGCGGGCTGTTCGGCGCGCGTCCTGAGCGCGTCGAGTTCCTGGCGCCAGCCGCCGGTGTTGTCCTCGACCGCCTTGCCGCGCAGTTCCTCGGACCCGGCCAGTGCCGCGAAGCCGCTCTCGACCACACGCAGCCGCGTCCTGCCGTCCTCCGGGGTCAGGGTGAACTCGACGAGGGTGCTGTTGTCCTCGCGCAGTTCCTCCCCGGGGAACGCGCTGGCCCAGCGGTAGGCCAGGTAGGTCGGCGGCTCGACCTTCTCCACGCGTACCGGGAAGTCGCCGTACTCCGGGTTCCTGGCCACCAGTTCCTCGCCCTCCCTGGCCACGGTGCCGGGCAGGCTCGCCTTGTCGGCGACCCAGAAACCGGGCTCGGCCACCAGGGACCAGACCCGCTCCAGGGGCGCCTCGATCAGGGTCTCGCGTTCGATCCGGTCCTCGCTCATGAGGGGGCTCCTTCCATCGCGGACAGTGGGTGCAACTCCAGAGTTGCACGTCGCACTGCCAGGTGCAACCCGAGGGTTGCGTCTCGCGCGGGTCCGTCGCCGAGGGGCCCGGCCTCGTCCTGTCCCGGCGGGCTATCGCCCGGGGGTGGCCTCCTCGATGGCCGCCAGCAGGCGGGTGTGGACGGCGGTGGCGGCCGCGCGGGTCGCCGGGTCCTCGTCCTTCAACAGCGGGGTGATCAGCTCGGCAGCCGCGGCGAGGACCGGCACGGGCACCGTCGCCTCGCGCAGGTGGAGGAGCTGGGAGGCGGCCCGCTCGCCGGGCGTTTCCCGGGTGCGGGCGTCGGGGATGAGGGCGGTGAGGCCCCGGGGGATCGGCTGAGTGCTGGTCACCCGCCCCATTCTTCCGTGGCCTGGCCGTCGCCGATCACCACGGTCGGGCAGTGCGGCCGGTCGGCAGCCGCCGCACGGTGAGGCCCGGTCGCGGAACTTCCTCGTCAGCGGAGCTGCTCGGTGCCATCCTGTGCGAATGCCTGACGAATCGTATGAAGAGAGTGCTGCCCCGATACCCGCCACGGAGGCGGCTCCGCCCGAGACCGACTCGTGGTCGGCGCCGGCGCCGTCGGGCTGGCCTGGGGCATGTCCGGGCCCGGGGACGACGAGTCGTTCACGCTGGTGGGCCAGGCGCGGATCAGTACCTCCGACCCCACCAAGTCGGGCCCCTGCAACGGGGCCAAGGACCTCGACGACGTCGACAGCGAGGAGGCACGGACGGGGAGCCTCGTGATCGATCTCAAGTGAGCGATCTCGAGCGAGCGGTCACTTGAGATCGCTGACGAGTGGTGTCCGGGGCGGGTGGCGATGCTCCTATGGAAGTCAAGCGGCTTCAGTGAGGTCGCTTTGGGTGGTTTGTCTGGTGGTGTTGGTGGTGCGGATCGACCGTTGCAGGACTCGG
>NZ_JBVHYH010000147.1:0-5148 GCF_055569135.1 Kitasatospora sp. NPDC029367 | reverse complement strand
AGCTAAGCCTCACAGCGCCGATGGTACTGCAGGGGGGACCCTGTGGGAGAGTAGGACGCCGCCGAACAATCATTCAGAAGAGCCCCCGCCGGGTGTACCCGGCGGGGGCTCTTCGCATTTCCGGCGGAGAGCGCAGTAGGCGTATCACCAGGTAGTCCCCTCAATGCGGCGTCCGGGCGTACCTGCCCGGATCGACCCCTGATGGTCGGGTTTGTGCCGGGGGCCGGGGCTAGCCTGGCCGGCATGTACAACGACGGTCTGGTGACGTGCACCGCGAGTGAGCTCGTGATTCGCCGGTACTACTTCCCGCTGGGGATTGCCAAGCGCATCCCGTACGGGCGGATCCGCGGGCTGCGGCAGGTGCCGCTGACCCGGGTCGGCGGGCGGTGGCGGATCTGGGGTTCCGGGGACCTCGTCCACTACTTCAACCTGGACCTGGGGCGGGTGGACAAGAGCGTGGCCTTCGTCGTCGACCTCGGGGCCAAGGTCAGGCCGGTGATCACCCCGGACGAGCCGGACCGGCTGGTGGAGGCGATGGCCGCGCACAGCATCCCGGTGACCCGGGGGTAGTTCCGGCGCCCTCGAAACGCCGTGCCGGGGCCCTCAGTTCAGGGCGGCGCGGGGTGGGCGGGGCCAGCTGGGGTGGTGCTGGTCGATGACGTAGTGGTGGCCGTGCTGCCAGCCGCTGCCGTCGGGGGTGGGGCGGGCGTCCGCGAGGTGGGGGTGGCCGAGCGGCAGGTCGGTGTGGCGGTGGCTGAGGGTGTCCGGGTCCCGGGTGGGCCACAGGGCGGTGGCGGTGACGGCGGCGGCGAGGGCGACCGCGCCCAGGACGACGGCTGTTGCGGGGAGTCCGGCCCCGGCGGCGAGCCAGCCGGCCAGCGGGTAGGTGAGCAGCCAGCAGCCGTGCGACAGCGAGAACTGGGCGGCGAAGGCGGCCGGCAGGTCCGGGTCGGCGGCGGAGCGGCGTATCACCCGGCCGCCGGGCGTCAGGACGGCGGAGCCGGCGGCGCCGACCAGGGCCCAGGTGGCGAGCAGGGCGAGCCAGCTCCCGGTGCCGGCGGGGACGGCGGTGATCACGGTGACGGCGGCGAGGACGCCGGGCAGTGCGAAGGCGGCGGGCAGCATGACGGACCGGTCGCTGGCCCGGGCGAGCAGCCGCGGCAGCAGCAGGGCGGCGAGCATCGAGCCGACGCCGTACGCGCCGAGGGCCACCGAGACGGCGCCTACTGGGCGGTGGAAGTGGTCGCGGACCACGTTGACGGTGTCGACGAAGACGATGGCGCCGGCGGCGGCGACGGCGAGGTCCAGGGCGAGCAGCGCCCGCAGCCGTGGGGTGGCCCGGAACAGCCGGGTGCCGAACGCGGCCTTGCGGTAGATCCCCTCGGTCCGTTCGACCGGCCGGGGCCTGGGCAGTACGACGGAGACGACCAGGGCCGCGGAGGCGAGGAAGCCCGCGGTCGTCCCGGCGAACAGCCAGTGGTACGGGACCACGGACAGCAGCAGGGCGGCGAGCGCCGGGCTGAACAGCGACTCGAGGTCGTAGGCGAGCCGGGACATCGACAGCGCCCGGGTGTAGTCGCGTTCGGCCGGCAGCACCTCGGGGATGGTGGCCTGGAAGGTCGGGGTGAAGGCGGCGGAGGCGGCCTGGAGCAGGAAGATCAGGACGTAGACCTGCCACACCCGGTCGACGAACGGCAGGGTGAGGGCGACGGCGGCCCGGGTGAGGTCCATGGCGACCATCAGGGTGCGCCGGGGGACCAGCCCGGCGAGGGCTCCGGCGACCGGGGCGACGGTCACGTACGCGACCATCTTGATCGCCAGTGCGGTGCCGAGGACGGCCGAGGCGTCGCTCCCGGCGATCGAGTACGCCAGCAGCGAGAGCGCCACGGTGGCCAGGCCGGTGCCGACCAGGGCGACGACCTGGGCGGTGAACAGGTGGCGGTAGGTGCGGTTGCGCAGCACGGTCAGCATGGGCCCGTCCCGGGGCGGCGATGGGGGTGGTGGTGCGCCCATCATAGGCAATGCGTGCGTACCTGTGCACCTGTTGGACGGGCGGAACGACCCCGCGTGGACGGGCCGGGGCTCAGTCGTGCGGCGGGAGGTGCCCGATCTGGTGGTCGGCGACGTTCAGTGCCTCGTCCACCAGCCGGCGCAGGTGTCCGTGGCGCAGCGAGTAGACCACCCGACGGCCGTCCTTGCGGGTGGCGACCAGCCCGGCCAGCCTGAGCTTGGCCAGGTGCTGGCTGACCGACGGCCGGGCGGCACCGGTCACTTCGGTCAGGGTGGTCACGTCCGCCTCGCCCCGCCCGAGCCGCTCCAGCAGCGCCAGCCGGGTGCGGTCGGCCAGCAGGGAGAGGACGGAGGCGGCGACGTCCAGCCGCGCCTCGGCCCGCTGCTGCGAACGGTGTGCATCTGCCAGATCGGCGCCGGAGCTCATGCCCGCATCCTAGACCGCGTGCGCAGGTGCGCTCATGACGACGGACCGCGGCGGCGGAGGTAGGCCCAGGTGACGGCGGCCGGCAGCGGGCCCCGGAGCAGCGGCGGCCGGTCGGGCGGTCAGCCCGCGCGCTGCTCGACCGGCTGGTCCTCGGCGACGGGCGCCGGGGCCGGTTCGAGGTCGCCCATCCGCGGGATCGCGAACAGCGCGGCGAGGATCAGCGCACCGGCGATGACGATCGGGGTGCGGATGCCGACCGTGGAGCCGATCCAGCCGCTGAGGCCGGCGCCGATCAGCATCCCGATCCGGGAGAGCATCAGGTAGCAGCTGTTGACCCGGCCGAGCAGTTCCTTGGGCACGGTCTGCTGCCGCAGCGAGATCGCCTGGACGTTCCAGGTGACCACGCCGAAGTTGCCGAGCGCGAACAGCGGTGCCACCACGAACACCGAGGGGCTCAGGCCCATCAGCAGCAGCGAGGAGCCCATCAGCACGAAGGAGAGGGTGATCCGGGCCCGTCGGCTCAGCCGCTCGCCGATGCGGCCGGCCAGCATGCTCGCGGCGGTGCCGCCGGCCACGCCGGTGGCGAGGACGGCGCCGAAGGCCCAGGTGGGCTCCTGCAGGGTGCGGGTGACCAGCAGCGCCAACATGGTGATGCCGAGTGAGGAGGCGCCCGCGGCCACGGCGGAGAGCGAGGCGACCAGGCGCAGTTGCCGGTGTCCGTACAGCCAGCGGACGCCTTCGCGGACCTCGGCCATGACCCGGCGCTCGGACCGCGCCCGGGGGGCGCCGGAGCGGCCGGTCGCGGCGACCAGGACGGCGGCCAGGGCGAAGGAGACCCCGTCGACGGTGAACGGGTAGCCGGCCGCGATCGCGAACAGGGTGGTGCCGACCAGTGGGCCGATCATCCGGCCGACCAGCAGGCCGCCCTGGAGGCGGCCGTTGGCGACGTCCAGCTGCTCGGAGCGGACCACGTCCGGGATGGTCGAGGTGGCGGCGTTGACGAACACCGTCTCGCCGCAGCCGAGGACGAAGGCCAGGGCGGCGAGCAGGGCGAGCGGCGGGGTGGTGGAGAAGACCCAGGCGGCGAACCCCAGCAGGATGGCGGCCCGGCCGAGGTCGATCGTCCACATCAGCCGGCGGCGGTCGAAGCGGTCGGCGATGACGCCGCCGAACAGGGCCATCAGCAGCCAGGGGAGCGATCCGGCCACCGCGACCACGGACACCGCGGACGGGGAGTCCGAGATGGCCAGGGCGAGCAGCGGAAGCGATGAGTCCCGCATGCCGTCGCCGACCGCCGAGATCGACGACGCCGACCACAGCATGGTGAATTTCCGGCCCAGTTGGGGCCTGGCGCGGGGCGGGGGTGTCGCTGGGCTGGCTGAGGTCACCGACGCAGTATGGCATGACCTCTACACGTTTGGCCGCCCCTTCACGGACCATTTCCAGCTGGGATCCCGGAGTCCGGAAAGCTCCTTGACGAGGGCGGTGAGGCCCCCGCGAGGGCCGGTCCCGGCACCACCGGCCCGCGCGGCGGCCCACCGGCCCGGCCGCTCGTCAGTGCTGGACGCCGGCGGAGAGCGAGAAGCCGGCGAACTGGGCCCGCTGGGTGCTGGCCGGGCCCCAACTGGTGTCGTGGCCGCCGTAGAAGGTCGAGAACAGCACCCCGCCGAAGGGGATCGAGGCGATGCCGGAGGCGACCTTGGCGGAGTACACCTGGCGGCCGTCGTACCAGACGGTGACCTCACCGGTGTTCCGGTTCACCGACTGCTCGACGGTGTGCCAGCGGTCGTCGGCCTGGAAGTGCCAGTCGCCCAGGCCCTCGTCCACACCGTAGCCGGTCGGACCGGAGTTGGTCGGGGTGTAGAGGTAGAGCTCGCCGTTGTCGGGGCTGCCGTTGGCGCCCCGCCACATGTAGCGGGTCGACCAGCCCGCGCCGTGGTTGCCGCCGGACTCCTGGCCGATCTTCCCGCCGTACAGGCCCGGCAGTTTGCCGGCCTTGCCCCAGTCGCGGCCGGTGGGGAACCGGAGGGAGTACTTGAGGTCCAGGGTGGGGCCCTGGGCGAGGGCGGACAGGCCGAGCGCGTTCAGGTCGGTGTAGAACTGGCCGCCGCCCGGATTGGGGCAGTCGGTGCAGGAGTTGGCCGAGGAGCCGGCGCCGTACGTCACCTGGAGCGCGGGGCCGCCGTCGGGGGCCGTCCGGTCCTCGACGGCGGCGAAGTCGGCTGCGCCCCAGGCGCCTTGGGCGGCGACGCCCCAGGAGCGCTGCCACTGGGCGGTGCCGTAGCCGCGGAAGCCGCCGGTCCAGGCGGCCGAGCCGCTGGGCGCGGGGGCGGCGGCGGTGGCGGCGGTGGCGGAGTCGGTGGGCGGGTGGGCGCGGGCCCGTGCGGGGGTGGCCGCGCAGCCGGCGGCGGTGAGCAGGGCCAGTGCGGCCAGGGCGGCGGTGCGCGCGGAGCGGTTCATCGGTGGCTCCTCGGTCGACGGTTGATCCGTACAGATCATGCCGCACGCCCGGGGCGCGCTTGGGCAAAGGGGCGGGGAAGGGAAGGGGAAAGGGCCGTGGGGGGGGGGGGGGGGGGGGGGGGGGGGGGGGGGGGGGAGAGGGGGAGGGGGGGGGGGGGGGGGGGGGGGGGGTGGGGGGGGGGGGGTGGGGGGAGACCAGGCCGAGGTGCACGACCAGGGTGGGCCGTGCCCCGGCCGCCGGCCCGCAGCCC
>NZ_JBVHYH010000146.1:0-5164 GCF_055569135.1 Kitasatospora sp. NPDC029367 | reverse complement strand
CCCCCCCCCCCCCCCCCCCCCCCCCCCCCCCCCCCCCCCCCCCCCCCCCCCCCCCCCCCCCCCCCCCCCCCCCCCCCCCCCCCCCCCCCCCCCCCGCGTCCGGGCTCAGCGGATGACCTGGGTGGTCCAGGTCTTCCGGTCGACGCCGGTGACGTGCACCGCCGCGGCCAGGGAGCCCAGGCCGCCGAGGCGGTCGGTCAGCGGCAGGCTGTCGGACTCCACCGTCGCGCAGATCCTGAGCCCCTGCTCCGTCCGGCACTTCTGGTCGGTCTTCCCGTACGGCGGGCTGTCGACCGGGGTCACGATGATCCCGAAGCCCATCTCGCCGGAGGTGAAACCGACGGTCGCGACCCAGGACTGACCCGCCGTGGGCCAGGTCAGGTCGGCGCTGGTGGGGCGGGTGCCCGCCGGCAGGCCGGAGAGCCAGAACGGCAGCGGGACCGGCCGCTCGCCGACCTGGACCTCGGACGCTACGTGCAGCAGCACGTCATCGGGGAGCTCGGTCCCCTTCGGCCAGGTCGACAACAGCTGGGCCCAGTGACCGGCGGGGGTCTGCCAGCGGAGTATCCGCCGTCCGCTGTCGAACGTCGGGTGGGTCGGATCGGTCACCCAGTAGGCGGTCCGGCCGTTGACCGCGGAGGCCGGCACCTTCTCCTCCTTCTGCTGGGAATCGTCGCGCAACGTGGGCTCGGAGGTGTCGGGGTAGACGACGAGTTCGAGGCTCATCCCCGCCGTGCCGGGCAGCGCGGCCCGGGTGACGACCACTCCGTCGGCGGCGCTGTAGCCGGTGTCGCCTTCGGCGCCCAGCCCGTCGGGGAGCCAGCCGAACTTCCCGCCGGCCACCAGCGGGTCGGTGGGGCTGCCGATCGTCGGCGGGGGGGTGGCGGGTGCGGTCAGGTGCTCCCCGCGGGGAGGGGCGGCCGGCACCAGGCGGCTGTCGGAGCCCCCGCCGCCACCGGGCGCGAGCAGCAGCACGGCCGTGACCGCGCTCGCGGTCGCCGTGGCCAGCGCGGCGGCGACGGCCTGTCGGCGGCGGCGCAGCCTGGTCCGCCCGGCGGTGATGGACGCGGCGAGGTCGAAGCCGGGCGGCGGGGCCGGCTCGGCGGCCAGGTCCGCCAGCTGGACGGCCAGCTCGACGTTGTCGGTGTTCGTCATGACGTCCTCTCTGCGGCGGTGGGGCGGGGGAGCAGGGCGTTGCGCAGCGTCTCCAGGGCACGTGAGCTCTGGCTCTTCACGTTGCCCGCCGAACAGCCCAGGGCCTCGGCGGCCTGGTCGATCGACAGGTCGCAGTAGTAGCGCAGGACGACGGTGGCCCGTTGCCGGGGCGGCAGGGCCGCGAGCGCCCGGCGCAGGTCGAGCGAGGCGTCCAGGTCGAGCACCGCGGCCGCGGCGTCCGGGTCGACGTCCGTCCGCACCGTGCGGCGCCACCAGGAGGTGCGCTGCTCGGCGAGGAAGGTGTTGACCAGCGTGCGGCGGGCGTAGCCGTCCCGGTTGTCCGCCCGGCTCGCCTTGGACCAGTGCACGTACAGCTTGGTGATGGTCTCCTGCACCAGGTCGTCGGCCCGGTGCCAGTCCCCGCACAGCAGATAGGCGACCTTCCGCAGCCAGCCGCCCCTGGCGGCCACGTACTCCGTGAACTCCTCGTCGCGCGTCTGCTTCGCCATCCGCACCCCCTCTCGTTGCCCTGCTCCGGTGGTTGGGCTCTCGTGGTCGGGGCGGCGTCTCCCGCACCGCCCGACCCTCTGATGCGGGCACCGGCCCGGAACGTTGCAGCGGACGCCGGTGCGTAGGCTTCGGGCATGCCCAACGGTCGGTACTCGCTCCATGACACCCATGACCACGTGCTGCTCGGCGAGGAGCGGTTCAGCTGCGCGCCCGGGGCGGCCGGGTGGCGGTACGTCTCCAAGACCTACGCGCCGGACGGGCGGGTGATCGGCAGCCTCGACCTGACGCTGGACTCACGGGCCCGGCCGCTGCGGATGGAGCTGCGGGCCGGCGGCTGGCAGGTGCGCGGCGGCGCGGTGGACGGGGTGGCGTGGGTCCGCACCGACGCGGCCGACCCGGGCGGCGAGCACGCGGCGGAGGGGCACGACCGGGCGCACGGCTTCGCCGGGCGCTCGCCGGGCTTCCTGGTCGCCACCGCCCGGATGCTGCGGCTGCGGGAGGGGGCGAGTGCGCGGGTGCGGCTGGTGGCGTTCACCGAGCCGGTGCTGGCGCCGCGCACCTTCGACCAGGGGTGGCTGCTGGAGGGCGTGGACACCCACCTGACGGACTCGGGGCCGCTGCTGGTCGAGCGGTACCAGGTGGCGGACCTGGAGACGGGGGAGCAGCAGGTGGTGCACCTGGCCGGGGACGTGGTGCTGGCGGCGGCGGGGATCGAGCTGGAGGAGCTCCAGTCGCCGCGGAACGCCTGGCCGGTGGGGGAGTAGGCGCGGGGCCTGAGCGCGGCTCGGGCCGGCGGAGCTCGGGCAGGAAGGCTCAGGCGGGCGCGGCTCAGGCCGGTGGGCTCAGGCGGGCGGGGCGAATCCTGCGTCGGGGGCGGGCTGGGTCGGCTGCGCTGGCTTGACGAAGGACGGGGCAGCGGGGGCGGCCGGTGTCGGTACGGGCGCGGGTGCGGGTGCGTGGGCCGTGGGCACGCCGAGGACGCGGTGGGGGCGGCCGTCGGCGGTGGGGGCCGGGGCGGCGGCCAGGTGAGGGACAGGGGCCTGGACGGGCGCCTGGACGGGGGCCGAGGCGGCGAACCGCTGCTGGGCGCGCATCCACTCCCGGCGCTGGCGTTCGGTGAGCACCGCGCCCAGGTAGGCGGCCGGGTGCAGTCCCGGCGGAATCGGGTTCCCGATCCGGGCGGCCAGGTCCTCGGCCAGCCCGGCGGCCATCCGGAAGGTCACGCCGGGCTCCAACTGGCCCACCCGGACGAGCAGTTGGCGGATCGCCAGCCAGAGCGGCTCGGGCACCGCGGACAGGTCCATCGCGACCAGTTCACGGCCCATGTCGTGCAGCAGCTGCGGGTGCACCGGGGGCAGCGGGCCGGCCGCACCGGCTCCGGCCGGGGTGCGCTCGCGGACCACGACCGTCCCGGCGAAGATGTCGCCGAGCCGCTTGCCGTCCGAGTTCAGCGCGGAGGTGATCACGGCCGGGGCGCCGGTTATCGCGATCAGCTCGAAGAAGCCCACCAGCCCGCGCACCAGCGAATGCCGGAACCGGACGGGGCCGCCGTCGGTGCGCACCACCCGCAGGCCGAGCGCGGCCTTGCCGACCGAGCGCCCGTGGCTGAGGGTCTCGATCATCACCGGCAGCGCGACCAGGAAGAAGACCGTCATCCCGAGCATCGTCGCGGCCAGCGCCGCGCTGTCCAGGTCGGACAGGGCCACGCTCAGCACCAGCGTCGACACGAACAGGGCGGCGAACTCGATGAGCAGGTCGAGCACGATCGCCAACGCCCTGCTCGGAAGCTTCGCCGTCTGCAGGTCGAGGACGACCGCCTCACCAGTCACCAGGTCGCTCAAGACACCTGTCCGTTCACGCTCATGCGAGCAGGTGGGAGTGCGCTTGGATCGGCCCCCACTGCCCGCTCTCCGCAATCTGATCCGCAGCCGCAAACATACGGCGCCCGGTGGTCGCACGGGAAGTGAGATCCCGGCGGCCGGGGCGGCGACGGTTCCTGGCATGCTGGGCCCGCACGTGTCCGTACGCACCTGCCCGACCCGCGCACGCGCGCCTCGCGCCATCGCCGACCATGGAGCCGCCGAATGGACCTGGACGTCTTCGTCGCAACCCACCAGGGGGAGTGGGCCAGGCTGGACGCCCTCGCCCGTAGGCGCCGACTCAACGGGGACGAGGCCGACGAACTGGTCACCCTCTACCAGCGCACCACCGGCCACCTGGCCAAGGTCCAGGCCGCCGCGCCGGACCCGGCCCTGATCGGCCGGCTGACCGGCCTGGTGTCGCGGGGCCGCAGCGCGGTGACCGGTGCCCGGACCAACGGCTGGCAGGACGTCGCCCGCTACTACACGGTGAGCTTCCCGGCCGCGCTGTACCGCGCGCGCCGCTGGTGGATGCCGGTCGCGGCGGTCTCGATGGTCGTCACCGTGCTGATCGCCTGGTGGATGGCCACCCACCCCGAGGTCCGGAACAGCCTGATCGCGCCGGACGAGCTGCGCGAGCTGACCCGCCCGGGCGGACAGTACGAGGCGTACTACTCGGACCGGCCGGCCAGCTCCTTCGCCGCCCAGGTCTGGACGAACAACGCCTGGATCGCCGTGCAGTGCCTGATCTTCGGCATCGCGCTGGGCATTCCGGTGATCGTCGTGATGTGGGCCAACGTGGTCAACCTCGGCCTCGGCATCGGGCTGATGGCCTCGGCCGGGCGGCTCGACATCTTCCTCGGCCTGCTCATCCCGCACGGCCTGCTGGAGCTGACCACGGTCTTCGTGTCCGGTGGCCTCGGCCTGCGCCTCGGCTGGACCCTCATCGACCCCGGCCCGCGCACCCGCGCGGTGGCGCTGGCGGAACAGGGCCGCTCGATCATCGGCATGGGAATCGGGCTGGCGACGGTGCTGGCGGTGGCCGGAGTGCTCGAAGCCTTCGTGACCCCGTCCGGCCTGCCGACCTGGGCCCGCATCTCCATCGGAGTCGTAGCGGAGGCGGCGTTCCTCACCTATGCGCTGGTACTGGGCCGGAAGGCCGCGGCGAGCGGGGAGTTCGGCGACGTGGACGCGGCCGACCGGGCGGACCTGCAGCCCGTCGCGGCCTGAGCCGATGTGATCAACAGGCCGCTGACCTGCTAGTCTTCTCGCATCCCGACCGAACCATTGACGTGGTGTGGTTGGGCTAGTAGGTTTGAACGGTTGGGACTGACTGGACAACGGTCGGGCCCGGGCGTTAGTGTCTACGACACCGCCGAAATCGAGGCGAGCGCGTTTCACGAAATGCGCGCCCTCCGACGAAGCAAATCCCACGGACGGAACGCTCCGAAAGCCCTGATAGGCTTCGGGACGAAGTTCGCAGGAAATCCCGCCAGCGGGAATCGGATGAATGAAACTCCGGAAAACGGAGCGGAAAGCGTCTGGTAAGCTGGAAACACGAAAGAACGAAGCGCCCGGAGGGCCCGCTGGAAGGCGGTCCGAAGGAAGTGTCCGTTCCTTGAGAACTCAACAGCGTGCCA
>NZ_JBVHYH010000145.1:0-5560 GCF_055569135.1 Kitasatospora sp. NPDC029367 | reverse complement strand
CCCCCCCCCCCCCCCCCCCCCCCCCCCCCCCCCCCCCCCCCCCCCCCCCCCCCCCCCCCCCCCCCCCCCCCCCCCCCCCCCCCCCCCCCCCGCCGAGGATGACCGCGGCGCGCGTCAGTGCGCGGCGGCCTCCCAGTCGGCGCCGACGCCGACGGAGACGTCGAGCGGGGCGCGCAGCGGGTAGGCGCCGGCCATCTGCTCGCGGACGACGGCCTCGACCGGCTCGCGCTCGCCCGGGGCGAGTTCCAGCACGATTTCGTCGTGCACCTGGAGCAGCATCCGGGAGGTCAGCCCGGCGGCGCGCAGGGCCTCGTCGACCCGCAGCATGGCGATCTTGACGATGTCGGCGGCCGAGCCCTGGATGGGGGCGTTGAGGGCCATCCGCTCGGCCATCTCGCGGCGCTGGCGGTTGTCGCTGTTGAGGTCGGGCAGGTAGCGGCGGCGGCCGAGCAGGGTCTCGGTGTAGCCGGTGGCACGGGCCTCCTCGACGACCCGGTGCAGGTAGTCGCGCACGCCGCCGAAGCGCTCGAAGTAGGTGTCCATCAGGCCCTGGGCCTCGGCGGGCTTGATGTTGAGCTGCTGCGAGAGCCCGTACGCGGAGAGCCCGTACGCCAGGCCGTAGGACATCGCCTTGATCTTGCGCCGCATCTCGGCGTCGACCGCCGCGCCCGGGACCTCGAAGACCTGGGAGGCGACGGTGGTGTGGAGGTCCTCGCCGGAGGCGAAGGCCTCGATCAGGGCCTCGTCCTCGGAGAGGTGCGCCATGATCCGCAGTTCGATCTGCGAGTAGTCGGCGGTGAGCAGCGACTCGTAGCCGGCCCCGACGACGAAGGCGCGGCGGATGGCGCGCCCCTCCTCGGTGCGGACCGGGATGTTCTGCAGGTTCGGGTCCTGCGAGGAGAGCCGGCCGGTGGCGGCGACCATCTGGTTGAAGGTGGTGTGGATCCGGCCCTGCGGGGAGACGGTCTTGAGCAGGCCCTCGACGGTGGTGCGCAGCTTGGCCTGGTCGCGGTGGCGCAGCAGGATGACCGGCAGTTCGTTGTCGGTCTGGGTGGCGAGCCAGGTGAGCGCGTCGGCGTCGGTGGTGTAGCCGGTCTTGATCTTCTTGGTCTTGGGGAGGGCGAGTTCGCCGAAGAGGATCTCCTGCAGCTGCTTGGGCGAGCCGAGGTTGAACTCGCGCCCGGCGGCGGCGTGGGCCTCCTCGACGCAGCGCTGGATCTCGGCGGCGAACTGGGCCTCGAGCCGGGTGAGCCAGTCGCGGTCGGCGGCGATGCCGTTGCGCTCCATCCGGGCGAGGAGGGCGGCGATGGGCAGTTCCATGTCGTGCAGCAGCTCGGCGGCGCCGACCTCGGCGAGGCGGGTGTCGAAGAGCGCGGCGAGGTCGAGCACGGCGCGGGCCTGGAGCATCAGCGCCTGGGCGCGCGCGGCCTCGGCGTCGACGCCGTCCTCCTCCGGGGCGTCGAAGGCGAGTTGGCCGCTCTCGGCGGCGGGGGCGGCCGGGGTGAGCGAGCGGGCCAGGTACTCCTCGGCGAGCACCTCCAGGGTGAAGGTGCGGCGGCCGGGCTTCTCCAGGTAGGCGGCGAGCGCGGTGTCGGCGACGACCCCGGCGATGGTCCAGCCGCGTTCGGCGAAGGCCCGCATGACCTGCTTGGCGATGTGCAGGGCCTTGGGGGCCGACGCGTCGGCGAGCCAGTCGGCGAAGGCCTGTTCGTCCTCCTCGGCGAGCAGCGCCGGGTCGAACCAGGCGGCCGCCTCCCCTGCGGCGAGCGCCACTTCGGTGACCTCGCCGGTGCCGAGGGCCCACTGGTAGACGGCGGCCAGCGCCACCGGCGCCTTGTCGTCACGGGCGTGCTCGCGCAGCCAGGCGGCGAGGGTGCCCGGGTCGGTGAGGAGTTCGCCGTCGACCTCGACGCCGGGGGCGAGTTCGGCCTCCGCGGCCTCCGCGGCACCGGCCGGGTCGATCCCGAACACCCGGTCGCGGAAGTTGGCGTTGCGGAACTCCAGCGACTCCATCAGGGTGCCGACGGCGTCCCGGTCGAAGGGCTGCCGGGCCAGGTCGGGGACGCCCAGCGGGAGTTCGACGTCGCGGACCAGTTCGGTGAGCACCCGGTTGCGCTTGACCGAGTCGAGGTTGTCGCGCAGCTTCTCGCCGATCTTGCCCTTCACCTCGTCGGCGCGGGCGACGAGTTCGTCGAAGGAGCCGAACTGGTTGACCCACTTGGCGGCGGTCTTCTCGCCGACGCCGGGGATGCCGGGCAGGTTGTCGGACGGGTCGCCGCGCAGGGCGGCGAGGTCGGGGTACTGGCGCGGGGTGACGCCGTACTTCTCGGTGACCTTCTCCGGGGTGAAGCGGGTGAGCTCGGAGACGCCCTTGGTCGGGTAGAGCACGGTGACGTGGTCGGTGACGAGTTGGAGGGAGTCGCGGTCGCCGGTGACGATGTCGACGTCGTAGCCGGCCGCTTCGGCGGCGGTGGCGAGGGTGGCGATGATGTCGTCGGCCTCGAAGCCCTCGACCGTCATCCGGGGGACGTTCATGGCGTCGAGGAGTTCGCCGATCAGGCCGATCTGGCTCTTGAACTCGTCCGGCGTCTTGGCCCGGTTGGCCTTGTAGTCGGGGAACTCGGCGGAGCGGAAGGTCTGCCGGGAGAGGTCGAAGGCGACGGCGAGGTGGGTGGGCCGTTCGTCCCGGACGGTGTTGGCGAGCATCGAGGCGAAGCCGTAGACCGCGTTGGTGGGCTGTCCGGTGGAGGTGTTGAAGTTCTCCACCGGCAGGGCGTAGAAGGCCCGGTAGGCCATCGAGTGCCCGTCGAGCAGCATCAGCCGGGGCCGCGGGCCGGCCCCGCCGCCACCCGTCGCGCCCTTGTCCGTACTCTGCGTAGCCACGTCAACGTCCGTTCCTGCCGATTCCACTACCGGCCCCCGATCCTATGGCCCGGCACCGACAAAAGGGGCGCCGCGCCGGTCGGGCCGGGCCCACTACCAGTGAGTAGGACGGTCGTACGATCACAGGCAGCACGACGACGTGACCCCAGAGCGGCAGGAGTTCCCCCGATGACCGACGCGGCCCCCGGCACCGCCCCCGAGAACGCCCCGGGCACCGCCCCCGACGGCGCCCCGGCCACCGTCCTGAACGTCCCGCAGGACGTGCTGGACCACTTCGCCAAGCTCGGCGTGAACCCGGAGACCTTCTCCGGCGGCCACCTCGGCGAGAAGCTCGGCATCCGGATCGTCGAGGCCTCCGGCGACCGGGTCGTCGGCACCATGCCGGTGGAGGGCAACCAGCAGCCGTACGGGCTGCTGCACGGCGGCGCCTCGGCGGCGCTGGCGGAGACCCTCGGCTCGATCGGCGCGATGCTGCACGCCGGCCCGGGCCGGTACGCGGTGGGCGTGGACCTCAACGCCACCCACCACCGCTCGGCCACCTCCGGCCTGGTCACCGGCGTGGCGACGGCGGCGTTCAAGGGCCGCACCGCCGCGACGTACGAGATCGCGATCACCGACGACACCGGCAAGCGGATCACCAGTTGCCGGCTGACCTGCATGCTGCGCGACCTGTAACGGGCCCCCGAGGAGAGCAACGGGCCTCCGGGCAGCGCCAGTTCACCACCGAGAACACCAAGTCTCCTTCCCGCCCCCTTGTTTGACCTTCCGCCGCCCTGGGCAGGCGTTGGTCTGAGCAAGGGGGCGTCGGCATGTCCGGATGCGATCGGCACGCCCCCAAACCTGTAACACTGCGTAACAGGCAGGAAATCCCAGCGGGCGACTGTTCCGCGGCCCCCCGAGGCGCGGAACCTCTTCGCCGCACCCCCGCCGTCCGCAATGCGGACGTGCACGGCCGAATGCCGCACACCGGACAGCACTGTCCGATTATCGACGCTGCCAGCTGCAACCCCTATTTCTGGCCCTTACATCCCTCTACCAGCAAGTAAACGCCCGGCAGTTCGGGATCGGTCGAGCCGGAACGACCACATGCTGAGACAAATGCTCCGTGTGCTCATAACAAGAGAATCACAGCCTGCCCGCAGCACTGCCCGAGCCGCCCAACGGCATCTAGAGTCACGGCCAGTCACCGCGCCATCCGGAATGGGCCCGGCCCTCCGCGCATCCCGGCTCCCGCCACTCAGGCGCGGGCGCCTCCTGAACCGAATGGGGACCCTCGTGCGTCATCGTTCCGCAATTGTCGTGAGCATTGCCGTGATCGGCGCCCTCAGCCTCACCGCCTGCGGCTCCCGCGGCGGGAAGTCCGGCGACAACGCCGGCGGCAAGGACAACGGCTCCACCACCGTCGTCATCGGCGTCGACGCCCCGCTCACCGGCGACCTCTCCGCCCTCGGCCTCGGCATCCGCAACTCCGTCGACCTCGCCGTCAAGAACGCCAACGCGACCAACGAGGTCCCCGGCGTCAAGTTCGAGGTCAAGGCCCTCGACGACACCGCCAAGCCCGCCCCCGGCCAGCAGAACGCCACCCAGCTCGTCGGCGACCCCAAGGTCCTCGGCGTCGTCGGCCCGCTCAACTCCAGCGTCGCCCAGTCCATGCAGCAGATCTTCGACGACGCCAGCCTCACCGAGATCTCCCCCGCCAACACCGGCGTCGCCCTCAGCCAGGGCGAGAAGTGGGCCAGCGGCGACAAGAAGCGCCCCTTCAAGTCCTACTTCCGCACCGCCACCACCGACGCCGTCCAGGGCCCCTTCGCCGCCCAGTTCCTCTACAACGACGCCAAGAAGACCAAGGTCTTCCTCATCGACGACCAGAAGACCTACGGCGCCGGCCTCGCCTCCACCTTCAAGGGCGAATTCACCAAGCTCGGCGGCACCCTCGCCGGCGAGGAGCACGTCAACCCCGACGACCGCGACTTCTCCGCCATCGTCACCAAGGTCAAGACCTCCGGCGCCGACGCCGTCTACTACGGCGGCGAGTACCCCGCCGCCGGCCCGCTCTCCCTCCAGCTCAAGGACGCCGGCGTCAACATCCCCCTGATGGGCGGCGACGGCATCCAGAGCGGCGACTTCATCAAGCTCAACCCCAAGGGCCAGGGCGACTTCGCCACCGCCGTCGGCCTGCCCGTCGAATCCCTCGACACCGCCAAGAAGTACATCGCCGACTACAAGGCCGCCGGCTACAAGGACGCCTACGAGACCTACGGCGGCTACTCCTACGACAGCGCCTGGGCCATCATCCAGGCCGTCAAGTCCGTCGTGAACAGCAACAACGGCAAGCTCCCCACCGGCGACGGCCTGCGCAAGAGCGTCCGCGACGCCGTCCAGAAGGTCTCCTTCGACGGCGTCACCGGCAAGGTCTCCTTCGACGAGTTCGGCGACACCACCAACAAGCAGCTCACCGTCTACACCGTCAAGGACGGCAAGTGGGCCGTGGAGAAGTCCGGCACCTTCAACGGCTGACACCTTCGACGGCTGACACGCCGGCCGGCCCCACCGAACCACCAGCGCGGGGGGGGGGGGGGGGGGGGGGGGGGGGGGGAAAGCCCCCCCCCCCCCCCCCCCAACCCCCCCCCCACCCCCCCACCCCACAACACGCAGGCCCCCACCCCCAGCCTTGCCA
>NZ_JBVHYH010000144.1:0-6327 GCF_055569135.1 Kitasatospora sp. NPDC029367 | reverse complement strand
ACGCCCCTCTCCGCACCCACCCCCTCCACCGCCCCCTCCCGCAGCGCGTCCCTCTCGCCTGGGTCGGGTGGGGGGAGGGGGGTGGTGGGGGTGGGCGGGTGGGAGGTGGGGGTGTGGGTGGTTGGGGTGGGTGGGTTGGTGGGATCTGTCGTGCGGGTGGGAGGGGGTGGGGAGAGACTGGGCGCATGCCGGAGTTGCCTGAGGTGGAGGCGCTGAGCGCCTTTTTGGCTGAGCGGTTGGTCGGGCGGGAGATCGCTCGGGTGGAGCCGGTGGCGATCAGTGCGCTCAAGACGTACGACCCGCCGGTGGGGGCGTTGGAGGGGCGGGCGGTGGGGGCGGTGGGGCGGCGGGGGAAGTTTCTGGACTTCGAGGTGGGTGGGTTGCATCTGGTGGTGCACCTGGCGCGGGCGGGGTGGCTGCGGTGGAGGGACACGCTGCCGGGGGAGCGGGCGAAGCCGGGGCCGCGGAATCCGTTGGCGTTGCGGGTGCGGTTGGTGGGGGAGGGCGGGTTCGATCTGACGGAGGCGGGGACGAAGAAGGGGCTCGCCGTCTATGTGGTGCGGGATCCGGCGGAGGTGCCGGGGGTGGCGAGGTTGGGGCCGGATCCGTTGGATCCGGGCTTCGGGGTGGCGGAGTTCGCTGCTCTGCTGCGGGGGGAGCGGCGGCAGCTGAAGGGGGTGTTGCGGGACCAGAGCGTGGTGGCGGGGGTGGGCAACGCCTATTCGGACGAGGTGTTGCACGTGGCGCGGATGTCGCCGTACAAGTTGGCGTCGAGCTTGACGGAGGAGGAGACGGCGCGGCTGTACGAGGCGCTCGGGGGCACGCTGCGGGAGGCGGTGGAGCGGTCGCGGGGGTTGGCGGCGGGGGAGCTCAAGGCGGAGAAGAAGGTGGGGATGCGGGTGCACGGGCGGACCGGGCTGCCCTGTCCGGTGTGCGGGGACACGGTGCGGGAGGTGTCGTTCGCGGACTCGTCGCTGCAGTACTGCCCGACGTGTCAGACCGGGGGGAAGCCCTTGGCGGACCGGAGGCTGTCGCGGCTGTTGAAGTGAGGCTCACTTCAACAGCCGCATGGTTTCAGCGCTTGATGGCGACGCCGCCCCAGTAGTAGGCGGCCTTCGGGTCGGCCGGGGGTTCGCCGTCGGGGCGCCAGGCGAGGACCGGGGCGAGGCCCGGCTCGACCAGGTCCCAGCCGTCGAAGAAGCGGAGCACGTCGTCGTAGCCGCGGGGGACGAGGGTCATTCCGCCGGCCCGGGCCGCTTCGGCGACCTTGCCGACCGCTTCCGGGGCGAAGTCCGCGGTGGGGGTGGTGAGGGCGAGGCAGCTGCCGGCGGGCAGGGCGTCGCGCAGTGCGGCGACCCGGCCCCAGGGGTCGTCCTCGTCGGCGATCAGCATCAGGACGGCGATCATCAGCAGGCCGACCGGCTGGGTGAGGTCGAGGGTGGAGGTGAGCGCCGGGTCGGAGAACAGTTCCTCGGGCTTGCGCAGGTCGGCGTGGATGTAGGTGGTGCGGCTGGCCGGGCTGGAGACCATCAGGGCGCGGGCGTGGGCGAGCACGATGGGGTCGTTGTCGACGTACACGACGCGGGTGCCCGGGCTGACGGCCTCGGCGATCTCGTGGGTGTTCGGCGAGGTGGGGATGCCGGTGCCGAGGTCGAGGAACTGGCGGATGCCGTGCTCCCGGGCGAGGTGGCGGACCGCGCGGCCCTGGAAGGCGCGGTTGGCCTTGGCCATCTCCTTGACGCTGGGTACGGCCTCCTCGATGGCCTGGCCCATGGCGCGGTCCGGCGGGAAGTTGGTCTTGCCGCCCAGCCAGTAGTCGTAGACGCGTGCGGAGTGCGGAGTGGTGGTGTCGACGCCGAAGCGTTCCCACTGGCTCAGCTCGACGGCGTCCTCGTCCTGCGGGCCCTGCTGGGGGAAGTCCTGACTTCTCGTCATGGCCACGTCCTCTGATGGCAGATCATCACACTGGGGAAGGCACAGCGTAGCGGTCGTGGGGGGAGGCGGGGCGTCCGGCGGGGGGAGAGGTGGCGGCGGGCCGGTGGTGTGGGGGTGGTGTGGGCTGTCGGAGTGGTGATCGGTGCCCGGGGGGAGGGGTGCTGACCAGCGGGGCAAGCATTCAGAATGCTGTCTGATCGTCAGATTACTTCTTCGGTGGCCGCTCGGGTCACCTCGCGCAGGCTGCTGATGGTAGCGGCCGGGATGTCGTTGCTCGGCGGTGCCGCCGCCTGCAGGAGCCCCTGGAGTGGCGGGGGCGTCGCCGCTCCGGAGGGGGTGACGGAGGTGCTGGCGACGGAGGCGCCCGGGTCGCCCGGGGCTCCGGCGCCCTCGCTGACGCCCTCTCCGGTGCCGCCGTCCGTTACTCCGTCGGCCTCTGCCGCGCCGAGCGTCCAGCCGGTTCGCAAGGTGCTCAGCGATGCGGAGAGCAAGCCGGTGTACGACCTGGACCCGGCCCAGCGGGTGGTGGCGCTCACCATCGACGACGGGCCGGACCCCCGGTACACGCCGCAGGTGCTGGCCCTGCTCCAGCAGCACGGGATCCGGGCGACCTTCTTCCTGATCGGCGAGAACGCCGTCGAGCACCCGGGTCTGGTGAAGGAGATCGCGGACCGGGGCCACCACATCGCCAACCACACCTGGACCCATCCGGACCTGCGGCACATGTCCGAGGGGGCCGTCCGGGACGAGCTGGAACGGACCAGCGACGTGCTGCACCGGACCACCGGGCGACTGCCCACCTGGTTCCGGGCGCCGGGTGGGGACTTCTCGCCGGTGTCGCTGCGGGTGGCCGCCGAACTGGGGCTGCGGAACATGGCCTGGTCGATCGACCCGAGGGACTGGTCCCGGCCGGGGACGTCGTCGATCATCGACACGGTCCTCAAGGAGGTGCGGCCGGGGTCGATCGTGCTCAACCACGACGGCGGCGGGGACCGCTCGCAGACGGTGGCGGCGTTGAAGGCGTACCTGCCGGTGCTGATCGATTCCGGGTACCTCTTCACGGCGCCGCCGAATTGACATCGGAATGTCCGAGAATCGGATATCGAGAGGGTAGCGGCTTTGCTGTTTAAACCACCCGAAAGGGTGGATTGGAAGAAGCGTTTCTGCGGATTTTCGGCCTCTAGGGTGATCTCGCACCAGTTCACCGGGTACCTCGAGTACCACCTGAAAGGCTCGTATCCATGCGTCTCCGCAATGCCGTGCTCGCCGTCGTCAGCGCTGCCGCTCTCGTCCTCGCCGTTCCGATGTCCGCCAATGCCGCCACCGGGGACTTCCTCTACAAGGTCGGCCCGCTGCCCGGCGTCCCGGCCGGGCTGGCCGACCCGGAGAGCGGCAAGTGCATCAACCTGCTCGGGGCGACCGAGTCGACCCCGGCCTATGCGCCGGACAACTTCACCACCTCGACGGCCACGGTGTTCCTCGACGAGGACTGCGACGGCGACACCTACTACGTGATGCCCCCCGGCAAGAGGCTCGGCAACCGGCTGAAGCTGCGCTCGGTCGTCTTCTCCTGAGCCGGGTGGCCCGGGCCGGACGGTCGGCGTAGCTTCGAACTGTCCGGCCCGGTCGCCGGTGCCTCGTGATGCCCTCGCGGTCTGCCTGCGCCCGTGGTCGGGTGCCGCAGTCTGGGCAGAGCGAAGGAGGGCCCGGTATGACCGGCAACGGTTACGCGCACCCCGAGGCGTTGGTCCGCACCGAGTGGCTGGCCGATCACCTGGACGACGGGACGGTCCGGGTGGTCGAGGTCGACGAGGACAGCAGCGCCTACGAGCGGGACCACATCCCCGGTGCGGTGGGGTGGAACTGGACCACCGACCTGCACAGCCAGGTCGGGCGGGACTATGCGGACCGCGAGGCCGTCCAGCAGCTGCTGCGGGCGGCCGGGGTGGAGGACGACACCACCGTGGTGCTGTACGGCGGCAACAACAACTGGTTCGCCGCGTACGCGTTCTGGCTGTTGCGGCTGCGGGGGTTCGGGCCGGTGAAGCTGCTGGACGGCGGGCGGAAGAAGTGGGAGCTGGAGCGGCGGGCGCTCACCCACGAGGTGATGGACTACCAGCACTCGGGCTACCGGCTGACCGGTCCGGAGCGGCCGGAGGTGCGGGCGCTGCGGGACGAGGTGCTGGCCAAGGCGGAGGTGTTCGCCAAGCCCGGCGCGGACGCGGTGCTGGTGGACGTGCGCTCCCCGGCGGAGTTCCGGGGCGATCTGATCGCGCCGCCCCACCTGCCGCAGGAGCAGGCCCAGGTGCCCGGGCACATCCCGGGCGCGGTCAACGTGCCCTGGTCGCAGGCGGCCAACGACGACGGCTCGTTCCGCTCGGCGGAGGAGCTGCGGGCGCTGTACGGGGACAAGGGGGTCGGTCCGGAGCGGGAGGTGATCGCCTACTGCCGGATCGGCGAGCGGTCGGCGCACACCTGGTTCGCGCTCACCGAGCTGCTGGGGTACCCGCACGTGAAGAACTACGACGGCTCATGGACGGAGTACGGCTCGCTGGTGCGGGCGCCGGTGGTGCTCGGGGCCTGAACGGGTGGGGCGGGTGGGGTGTGTGACGGCGGTGAGGCGCCGTCATTTCGGCGCGTTTCTTTTCATGAACATCTCATAGTTGGGGAGTGGACCGGGGGCCGCCGGGACAAGGATCGATCCGACCCATCGATCCGGTGATCCTGGAGGACCACGTTGCGCAAGAGGCTGATCGTCTCCGCCGCCAGTGCCCTGAGCCTGTTCCTGGCCGTCCCCGCCTCGGCCGCCGACTTCCAACCCGGCGCGGCCGGGATCGGCGACCCCTATTACCCGAGCTACGGCAACGGCGGCTACCGCGTCTCCCACTACGACATCCGGTTGAAGTACCAGCCCGCGACCGACGAGCTGGAGGGCACCACCACCATCCTCGCCACTGCCACCCAGGACCTCTCCCGGTTCAACCTCGACTTCGCGCTGAACGTCTCCGAGGTGCTGGTCAACGGGCGGCCGGCGGCCTTCGCCACCAGCGGTGAGCAGGAGCTGGAGATCACCCCGGCCCGACCGCTGGCCAAGGGCAGCCAGGCCACCGTGGTGGTCCGCTACAAGGGCGTGCCGTCCACCGTGAAGAAGTACGGCTTCACCGCCTGGCACCGCACTCCGGACGGTGCGGTGGCGGCCGACGAGCCCGAGGCCGCGTGGTGGTGGTTCCCGAGCAACGACCACCCCAGCGACAAGGCCACCTACGACGTGTCGGTGCTGGTGCCGGACGGCAACCAGGTGATCAGCAACGGCGTGCTGACCGGCACCAGCTCGAAGGCCGGCTGGACCCGCTACAGCTGGCGCGAGAACAAGCCCCAGGCGACCTACCTGGCCACCCTCGCCGTCGGGAAGTTCGACATCACCACCGACACCACCGCGAGCGGGCTGCCGGTCTACAACGCGTACAGCAAGGACCTCGGCGACAACGCGGACGCCGCCCGGGCCAGCGTCGAGCGCACCGGCGAGCTGGTGGACTGGCTGAGCGGCTACTTCGGCGACTACCCGTTCAGCTCGGTCGGCGGGTACGTGCCCAACGTCCCGACCGGCTACGCCCTGGAGACCCAGACCCGGGTCTTCTACAGCCCCAAGCAGTTCGCCAAGGGCACCAACACCTCGGTGGTCGTGCACGAGCTGGCCCACCAGTGGTACGGCGACAGCGTCTCGGTCTCGCACTGGAGCGACATCTGGCTGAACGAGGGCTTCGCGAGCTACGCCCAGCTGCTCTGGTCCGAGCACGAGAACGAGGGCACCGCGCAGGAGCTGGCCGACTACATCTACGCCTCGCACCCGGCCGACGACCCGTTCTGGAGCGTCAAGCCGGGCGACCCGGGCGCGGACAACCAGTTCTCCAGTGCGGTCTACGACCGGGGCGCGGTGGCCATCCAGGCACTGCGCAACACCGTCGGGGACGAGAAGTTCTTCCGGATCCTCAAGGGCTGGCCCACCGAGCGCAAGTACGGCAACGCGACCATCGCGGAGTTCCAGGCGTACGCGGAGAAGGTGTCGGGGCAGAAGCTCGGGGACCTCTTCAAGACCTGGCTGTTCACCCCGGGCAAGCCGGCCGTCGGACCGGTGGCACCGGGTGCCGCGACCGCCGCACTGGCGCCGGGGGCGCGGGACGAGGTCCGGGCGCTGGTGGAGCCGAAGTCCTGGAAGAAGATCCAGGAGGCCCACTCGGTGCACGACCACTGACACCCGGTGAGGTGAGGTGACGGGCGTGGGCCGGCCGACAGGCCGGGCTACGCCACTCCCGGGCCCTCCTCCCCCCACAAGTCTGTGGGGGGGGGGAAAGCGAAAGGGGTGAGATCTCGGAACGGGACCAACCCCCCCAG
>NZ_JBVHYH010000143.1:0-6493 GCF_055569135.1 Kitasatospora sp. NPDC029367 | reverse complement strand
TGATCCACGCCACCCAAGCCATCCAATACATGATCACCGGCACCATCCTCCTCACCGCCGTCACCCTCGACTCCCTCACCCGCCACACCCACACCCACCCACAACACCACTAACCACCAGCAGGCAGCCAGAAGCCGAAAGCCACCAACACCCAGCGAGACCGCACGCCCCCCCACCCGAGACCGCACGCCCCCACCCCCGACCGAAACCCAGACGTGCACAAAAAGTCAGCCCGGCCGACGTCCCGTGCACGAGCGGAGGCTCGCCCAGGCCACCAAGCACAACAACAGCCTCCACGCACGAGCGAGAAAGCCGAGCCCAGCCAGCACCACCCGCCCCGCCCCAGCTCAGCAAAGAAGCAAGCCCGAACAAGCCGAGGCAAGAGGCCACGAGGGATAGGTCTACGACCGCCAGTTCGGTGGCGGTGAGGACCTTAGGGACATCGAAGACGCCAAGGGTTTCGAGGAGTTCACCGGTATCGGCCTCCGCGCCCGGGCGAGGACCGACACGGAGAGCGCCGTAGCGCCCATTGAGACGAATGGCGACCCCAGCGAGAGAGACGTCCAAGGCCAGACACACCGCCCACCCGGCAGCCAGCGGCGTGCGGGAGCAGCGCAGCAGGACCACGAAGGCCCCAGCCGGGGGCCGGACACCAGCCGAGAGCACGCCCGGCGAAGGCGGGCAGCAACCCCACCGCCCAGCCCGCCCGTTCGCCATGGTGAGCAGGCCCGGCTCGGGCTCGGTCAGTGCTCCTCGGCTGACCAGGCATTTCAGGTCGCCGCGAGTGTCCTCTGTGTGACGGGGTTCGGCGCCGAGGCCGTACCGGGCCCGGCCGGCCGGGTAGGTGGTCGCGGGATGGTTGCGGTACAACAATCCCTATTTGACGACTGATCGGAGAACCCTGAGATGAGCAGGTCGGGCCTGTCCCGCCGAGCCCTGATCGCCGGCGCCGGCGCCGCCGTCGTCGGGTGGAACACCACCACCCGCTCCTGGGCCGCCGCTTCTGGCGAGGACGTCGCCGAACTGCCCTCCCTGGACGGGACGGTGACGCTGCAGGGCGAGGGCCTGGAGCGCTTCTCCACCGACTTCGGACACCTGGTCACCTGCGCGCCCCGCGCCGTGCTGCGCCCCGGGTCGGTGCGCGACGTGCAGAAGGTCATCGCCTTCGCCCGGCGCCATCGCGTGCCGGTGGCCGTCAACGGGCAGAGCGGCGACGCGGCCACCCACGGAACGACGTCCCTGGAATCCCACTCCAACTACGGCCAGGCCAACCCCCGCGGCGGCATCGCGATCGACGCCCGCGGCCTGAACCGGATCATCTCGACACGGCCCGGCGAGGCCGTCGTCGAGACCGGCGCCACCTGGGCACAACTGGTCGATGCGGGCCTGGCCAACGGCTGGGTACCGCCGGTGCTGACCGACTACCTGCACCTGTCGGTGGGCGGGACGCTGAGCGTGGGCGGCATCGGCGGGGCGGTGCAGCACCACGGCCTGCAGACGGACACGGTGCGCGAGCTCCAGGTGGTGACCGGCACCGGCGAGCTGGTGACCGCCTCGCGCGGGCGCAACCGGGAGCTGTTCGAGGCGGTGCTCGCCGGCGGCGGGCAGGCGGGGATCATCGTGCGGGCGACGCTGGCGGTGGTGCCCGCGCCGGCGCGCTCCACCGTCTTCACCCTCGCCTACGACGACCTGGACACCTACCTGGCCGACCAGCAGAAGGTGCTCGCCGACGGGCGCTTCGACCTCCAGGTCGGCAACGTGGTGCGCAGCGCGGACGGACAGCGCTGGCGCTACACCGCCGAACTGGTCGCGTACGGGCCGGCGGACCGGCCGGTGGACCGCCAGGCGCTGCTGGCGGGCCTGAACCCGGTGGCGGGCGAGACCACCGTGGTGGAACAGAGCTGGCGCGAGTACGCGTTCCGGGTCGACGCCTTCGCGGGGTACCTGCGCGAGGCGGGCTTCTGGGGGCTGCCGAAGCCCTGGCTGAGCCTGTTCCTGCCGGCCGCCACGGCAGGAACGTTCATGCGGGAGGCAGCCGAGCAGTTGACGGCCGCGGACCTCGGCGCGGGACTGCTCCTGTTCTACCCGTACACGCGGGCGAAGGTGACCACACCCCTGGCAGTCCTCCCCGACGCCCCCACCGGCTGGCACTTCGACCTGCTCGCCTTTCCCGCGCCGGGCGCCGACACCGCGGGAATGCTGGAACGCAACCGGCGCCTCTACGAACGAGCCGTGGCCCTCGGCGGCAAGCGCTACCTCATCGGCGCGATTCCCGACATGACCGACACCGACTGGCAGGCCCACTACGGGACACTGTGGGAGCAGGCAGCACGGGCCAAGCGACGCTTCGACCCGGCGGGGATCCTCACCCCGGGCCAGAACATCCACCACCCCTGACGCTCGCCCCCGGGGCCCCGCTCCCCGCAGGGCTCCGGGACGGGCAGGGCCCGTACCCGGCCAAGGGCCTGACCCACCTGACCCGAAACGCCTCAGCTGAGCACCCACCGGGGCGGGTGTCCGGGGTCGGTCGGGCAGGTGAAGACGAGCAGGTCCCGGTCCCGGCCGAAGCGGAGTCGAGTGGGTTGGGCAACGGAGCGGCCGCCCCGGATCGATGCCTTCCCCCTCAGCGTCGGGTCACGGTCCTCCAGTGGCACCCAGCTGTGCGAGCCGGCGTCCATTTCGTCGCCCTCCGCCGTGAGCAGCAGCCGCATGGGGGTCGCGCAGGACTCGCAGTCGATGGCCATCGGTCCCGTCGACGCCCAGCTGGGGAAGCCGCCGACGCGCCAACCAGGAGGGATCGACAGGTCGTACTGGTAGCTGGGGGCGTCGGGGCCGTGTTCCGCTACCTGGGCGTCGTCCCACGCGTCGATGCGCGCGATCAGCGAAGCGGGCAGTGTGTCGTCCTCAGCCCAGGGATAGGTGTCCACCTCCTCCGGGTGCAGGACGCACGGCTCGGGGAGTTCGTCCTCCCATCGAAGCATGGGCACGTGCGGCGGGTCGGTGAGGAAGCGTTCCGCGTGCTCGGTCCGCCCGGCATGTCGCCACCGCAGGCGGTAGCGGCGCTCCAGGTACGGGCCGTGGGTGAAGGGGCACCGGAAGAGCTGCACCAGGTCGGCGCCGTCGGGCCCGCAGGCAAGGCCCGGGATGTCACGGCGGAAGAACTGGGCCAGCCCCACGAAGGGCACGGGCCCGTCCAGTCCGGGAGTGCCCACGGGGGGCCACGGCCGACTCGGCGGCCGGGCCCCTGCGGCCCGGGCGCTACGGATCTCCTCCGGTGCGTACCCCTCGCTCTCACGCTGGTGCGGCTCATGACAGAGCGGCCACGGTTCGCCCTCCGGCCACAACATGGGCCCGCCGACGTGACTGTCGTGCACGCCGGGCCGCCCCGGCCGGGGGTGCAAACGGGTCGTCCGAGCTCGGTAGGGGGCCAGCTCCGGGAACACCGCCTCCACGGACACCGGCCTGGCCGGTGTGGTCCTCGTCATCCGCAGACCGTACCCGGACGGATTCAGCACGCGCGAGCGGATTGCCGCCCGTTCCCGGGGGGTGGCGGCGCGCCGGCGCCTCGGGGAGCGGGGCCGACAGCCCGGGGCGCGGCCGGGGGTCAGGCGTGGTCGCGGGCCGCCTGGGCGAGGGCGCCGAGCGGCAGGCGCCTGTCGGGCGGGCCGGGCTGGGTGAGGAAGTCGAGGAGGAGGCGGTTGACGAGCTCGGGCTTCTCCAGCGGGGCGGCGTGGGAGGTGCCGGGCAGGACGGCGAGTTGGCCGTTGGGGGCGGTGCCGGCCACGGCGGCGCTGTGGCAGATGCGCACCCCGTCGTCGTCGCCCTGCATGACCAGGAGGGGCATGGGCAGGTCGGCCAGGGCGGCGAAGCCGATGTCGGGTTCCTCCCGCCACATGGCCAGCCACTTGGCGAAGACCACGGGGAAGTGAGCCGGTCCGTCCGGGGACAGCGGCTCGTACTGGGGGCGGAACATCGCCTCCAGACGCGCGGTGTCGTCGAGGATCGAGGCGTCGGCGCCGGTGGAACCCTCACGGCTGACACCACCGCTGATGAGGACCAGGGAACGCACCAGATCGGCGCGGCGCAGCGCCGTCCGCAGGGCGACGGTCGCGCCCGCGCTCCAGCCGATCAGGTGGACGGGGCCGGTGCCGAGGGTTTCCAGGAGGGCGATGAGGTCACCGGCCATCAGGTCGCTGGTGACGGGGCCTTCGACGTCGGGGGTGCGGCCGTGGCCGCGGCGTTCGGGGGCGAGGACACGAAAGTGCGCGGCAAGGGCCGGGATCTGGCCCCACCAGCTGTCGGCGGTCACCCCTCCCCCGTGCAGCAGGACGACAGGATCGCCCTCGCCCTGGATCTCGCACCAGGTGAGATGTCCACCGACGTTCACGTACTCACCCATGTCATGCCTCCATGCCTGCCAGTACGAAAGCTACTTGAGCATCGCTCAGGTCGATCATAGGCAGACGACCTGAGCTAAGCTCAAGTCCCGCTGCTCCCGAACCTTTCCCCGCTGGAAGGAGACCGCCGAAGCCATGGCGCTGCACCGTAATGACGTCATCGCCGCCGCACTGGACCTGCTGGACGAGGTCGGGCTCGAGCGGCTGACCACCCGGGCACTGACCGAGCGCCTGGGCGTGGCCCCCGGGGCGCTGTACTGGCACGTCCGCAGCAAGCAGGAACTCCTGACGGCCATGGCGGACACCGTCGTGGCCCCCGCCTTCACCACCCCGGGGACGGAAAGCGGGAAGGAGGCGGAAACGGAGGCGGGGACGGAAACGGAGGCGGAGGCGGGCAGTTGGGCGCAGCACACGGAGGCGTTCGCGCACCGGCTGCGCCGGGCGCTGCTGGGGCGCCGCGACGGCGCACGGCTGGTGTCGGGGCACCTCGTCCCCGGAACGGCGACGCTCAAGTCCGTGGAGGACGGCCTGGCCCTGATGAGCGCACAGGGGCTCACCCCGGCCCAAGCGGCCGTGCTGGGGCACGCGGTGACCAGCTACGTCATCGGATTCGTCCTCCAGGAACAGCAGGAACACGCCCCCACCGGCGAAGCCGCCGGACCGGACCCGGCGCACCACCCGCTCCTCCTGCAGTGGCAGGCCGAACACCCCGGCCCCGACGCCACGTTCACCGCCGGACTCACGCTGCTGACCACGGGCCTGGCCGCCCAACTCGCCTGAGGGAACCGGGCCGACCGCGTACGGGGACGGGACTTCGACAACAGGCCCTGGCTGCCACGGGCGCGGGGCGGGGCGTAGGGTGGTCGACCATGACCGAGGACGACGTCCAGGGGTGGGCCGGAACGCGCCGGTGGGTGGAGGGCACGCTGGCCCCCGGTGAGCGGATCGTCGGTGTGCGGGTGCTCAAGGGCGGGTGGACCTCGCAGATGCGGCGCCTGGACATCGACTCCGACCACGGCGGCCGGAGCAGCGCCAGCGACGGGAACGGTGACAACGACGGGAACGGTGACAACGGCGGTACCGGCACCGGGGGTTACTCGCTGGTGCTGCGCTCCTTCGTCAAACCGTTCTACGTCCGCCACGCCCCGGGCATGCTGGAGCGCGAGGCCGACATACTGCGCCTGCTGTCCACCCGCGGCATCCCGGCGGCGCGGCTGCACGCGGTGGACGCGCGGGGCGAGCACGGCGAGCACCCGTCGCTGCTGATGACCCACCTGGACGGCGGGGTGCGGGTGCAGGAGGACGGGGACGTGGCACGCCGGGTGGAGCTGCTGGCCCAGCAGCTGGCCGCCGTGCACACCATCGAGGTCGACGAGGACCAGCGGCCGCGGGCCTGGCAGGCCTGGACCTCTCCCGAACGCGTGCAGATACCGCCCGCCACCGAGCGGCCGGAACTGTGGGAGCGCGCGGTGACGGTGATCGGCCGCCCGGCCCCCGAGCACCAAGGCGCCTTCCTGCACCGGGACTTCCACCCGGGCAACGTGCTGTTCGACGGTACGGGGGCGGAACTGGCGGTCAGCGGGGTCGTCGACTGGGTGGAGACCTCCTGGGGCCCCACCGACCTGGACGTCGCCCACTGCTCGACCGCCCTGGCCCTGCTGCACGGCGTGGAAACGGGCCTGGCCTTCGCCGACGCCTACGAGCGAGCCGGCGGCACGCTCACCGCCACCGGGGAGGACCACCTGTACTGGCGGCTGCTGGACGCGCTGGCCTTCGCGCCGGACGCCGAGAAGGTCACCGTGCCCTGGCGCGAACTGGGCCGCACCGATCTGAGCACCCAGCTGCTGTCCGCCCGCCTGGAGGAGTACGTGGCGGCGCTCTTCGAGCGCTACGCGTAGTCGGCCCCCCGGCCGGGGCACCCCCTCCCCCTCGACCCGGCGCGCACCGAAGGGCCACCGGCCACCTCCCCGGGCGGAGGCGCCTCGGCCCGGCCGCCTCGGCCCCGCGGCGCCGGGCGGGTGGGTGTCCGTTCCTCGGTCACCCCGCGTCGGGGGCGGGGTGCGGGCAGTAGGATCGTCGGCGTTGTCAGTCGTACA
>NZ_JBVHYH010000142.1:0-7081 GCF_055569135.1 Kitasatospora sp. NPDC029367 | reverse complement strand
CGATGGGCGGGGGGGGCGCGCAGCAACAAAGAGAGGAAAAAACCAAAGAAAAAAAAAAACACCCCCCCCCCGCCCCCCCCCCCCCCCCCACCCCCGCCCCCCCCCCCCCCCCCCCCCCCCGGCCGTCAGCGCCCAGCTCAGCGCCGTCCGGAGCGCCGGTCCTTCGGGGCGCCGTCGCCGCCACCACCGGTCAGACCGGCCCGGCGCAGCGCGTCCGCCATGGCGCTGTTGGCCAGCGGGGCGTTGCCGCCGGAGCCGGAGCCGCCCCCGCGCCGGTCCTGGCCGCCCCGGCCGCCCTGGCCTGCGCCCCGGTCGCCGCCACGGTCGCCGCCACGGCGCTCCTGGCGCGGCGGGCGGGCCTGCCGCTCGCCCCGGTCGCCACCGCGGTCACCCCGGTCGCCGCCCCGCTCCCGGCCGACCTCGTCGTCCAGCCGCAGGGTCAGCCCGATCCGCTTGCGCGGCACGTCCACCGTGAGCACCCGGACCTTGACGATGTCGCCGGGCTTGACCACCTCGCGCGGGTCCTTGACGAAGTTCCTGGACAGCGCCGAGACGTGCACCAGCCCGTCCTGGTGGACGCCCACGTCGACGAAGGCGCCGAAGGCGGCCACGTTGGTGACCACGCCCTCCAGCACCATGCCGACCTCCAGGTCGCCGATCTTGTCGACGCCCTCCTTGAACACCGCGGTGCGGAAGGCCGGGCGCGGGTCACGGCCCGGCTTGTCCAGCTCGCCCAGGATGTCGGTGACGGTCGGGACGCCGAAGGTGTCGTCGGCGAAGTCGGCCGGGCGCAGCGCCCGCAGCCGCTCCCCGTTGCCGATCAGCTCGCGCAGCTCGCCCCCGGTGGCGGCGAGGATCCGGCGCACCACCGGGTAGGCCTCGGGGTGCACGCTGGAGGCGTCCAGCGGGTCCTCGCCGCCGGGGATCCGCAGGAAGCCCGCGCACTGCTCGAAGGCCTTGGGGCCCAGCCGGGAGACGTCCTTGAGCTGCCTGCGGGTGCGGAACGGGCCGTTGGCGTCGCGGTGCGCCACGATGTTGTCGGCCAGCGTGGCGGTGATGCCGGAGACCCGGGTGAGCAGCGGCGCCGAGGCGGTGTTGACGTCCACGCCGACGGCGTTGACGCAGTCCTCGACCACGGCGTCCAGCGAGCGCGAGAGCTTCACCTCGCTCAGGTCGTGCTGGTACTGGCCGACGCCGATCGACTTGGGGTCGATCTTGACAAGTTCGGCCAGCGGGTCCTGGAGCCGGCGGGCGATCGACACCGCGCCGCGGATCGACACGTCGAGCTCCGGCAGCTCCTGCGAGGCGAACGCGGAGGCCGAGTAGACGGAGGCGCCGGCCTCGCTGACCATCGCCTTGGTGAGCCCCAGCTCGGGGTGGCGCTTGAGCAGGTCCTCGGCGAGCTTGTCGGTCTCCCGGGAGGCGGTGCCGTTGCCGATCGCCACCAGGTCGACGTCGTGCTTCTTCGCCAGCGCGGCGAGGGTGTTCAGCGCCGCGTCCCACTTGTTGGCGGGCTGGTGCGGGTAGATGGTCTCGTACGCGACCACCTTGCCGGTGGCGTCGACCACGGCGACCTTCACCCCGGTGCGGAAGCCCGGGTCCAGGCCCATGGTGGCGCGGGTGCCGGCCGGAGCGGCGAGCAGCAGGTCGCGCAGGTTGGCGGCGAAGACCCGCACCGCCTCGTCCTCGGCCTCGGCGCGCAGCCGGCCCCGCAGGTCGATGCCGAGCCGCACCAGGATCCGGGTGCGCCAGGCCCAACGGACCGTGTCGACCAGCCACTTGTCGGCCGGGCGGCCGCGGTCGGCGATGCCGAAGCGGGCCGCGATGCGCTGCTCGTAGTCGCTCTCGCCGGGCAGGTCGCCCTCGGACTCGCCGTCGTAGGGGGAGAGTTCGAGGTCCAGCACCTCCTCCTTCTCACCGCGCAGCATCGCCAGGATGCGGTGCGAGGGGAGCTTGGTGAACGGCTCGGAGAAGTCGAAGTAGTCGGCGAACTTGGCGCCGTCGCCCTCCTTGCCGTCCCGGACCCTGGCCACCAGCCGGCCGCGGCCCCACATCCGCTCGCGCAGCGAGCCGACCAGGTCCGCGTCCTCGCCGAAGCGCTCGACCAGGATCGACCTGGCGCCCTCCAGCGCGGCCGCGGCGTCCGCCACCGACTCGTTCAGGTACTGCGCGGCGAGCGCCGCCGGGTCCTGCGTCGGGTCGGCGAGCAGGGTGTCGGCCAGCGGCTCCAGCCCGGCCTCCCGGGCGATCTGCGCCTTGGTGCGCCGCTTGGGCTTGAACGGCAGGTAGATGTCCTCCAGCCGTGCCTTGGAGTCGGCGGCCAGCACCTGGGCGCGCAGCGCGTCGTCCAGCTTGCCCTGGGAGTCGATCGACTCCAGGACGGCCGCCCGGCGCTCCTCCAACTCGCGCAGGTAGCGCAGCCGCTCCTCCAGGGTGCGCAGCTGGGCGTCGTCCAGCGAGCCGGTGACCTCCTTGCGGTAGCGGGCCACGAACGGCACGGTCGCGCCGCCGTCGAGCAACTCGACGGCGGACGTCACCTGCCCCTCGCGAACGCCCAGTTCCTCGGCGATCTTGCGCTCGATCGCCTGCTGGGCCTGCCGGGCCACCTGTTCGACTGGCGTGGTCACGAAGCCGGTCACCTTCTCCTTCAGTGCTTTCGCCGTACCCCCCGCATTCTGGCAGGTGCCGGTGACACCGCACGGCCGCACCCGGGGCGGCGGGCGTGGCGCGCGGGCGAGCGGGCCGCGCGGGGGCGGGCGGCGCGTGGTCAGGTCGGTGCCCCGGCAGTTCGCCGATCCGCCTGTCGGGCGGCGGTCCGCGCTGTACGCTGCCGGGCATGTGCGCTGCCGCCCGGATGCACCCCGATGAGCCGGTCGTCGACGCGGCCCTGGTACGGCGGTTGCTCTCCGCCCAGTTCCCGCAGTGGGTGGGGCTTCCGGTCACGCCCGTCGGGCCCGCCGGGGCGGACAACGCCATGTTCCGGCTCGGGCCCGAACTCGCCGTCCGGCTGCCCCGGGTGGAGTGGGCCGCCGGGGACGTCCGGCGCGAGCACCAGTGGCTGCCCCGGCTGGCACCGCAGTTGCCGCTGCCCGTCCCCGCCCCGCTGGCCGTCGGCCGCCCCGCCGCCGGCTACCCCTGGCAGTGGTCGGTGCTGCGCTGGCTCGACGGCGTCAACCCGGCGGTCGGCGTGCTCGCCGCACCCGAGGGCCTCGCCCGCGACCTGGCCGGCTTCGTCAACGCCCTGCGCGAGCTCGACCCGGCCAGTGCCCCGGCCGGCCAGCGCAGCGTGCCGCTCGCCTCCCGGGACGGCGCCACCCGCGCGGCGATCGCCCAACTCACCGGCGCGATCGACACCGCCGCCGCAACCGCCCTGTGGGACAAGGCACTCCGCCTCCCCGAGTACGCCGGACCGCCGGCCTGGATGCACGGCGACCTCACCCCCGGGAACCTGCTGGTCGACGGCTCCGGGCGGCTCACCGCCGTCATCGACTTCGCCCTGATGGGCGTCGGCGACCCCACCGCCGACCTGATGCCCGCCTGGAACCTGCTGCCCGCCGCCGCCAGACCCGCCTTCCGCACCGCCCTGCGCGCCGACGACGCCATGTGGGCCCGCGGCCGCGCCTGGGCCCTCTCCATAGCCCTGGTGACGATCCCCTACTACCGCCACACCGACCCGGCCCGGACCGCCAACGCCCGTCACGTCGTCCACGAGGTACTCGCCGACCGCAGCGTCTGAGCAGCGTCTAAGGGGTGCCGTCCGGCCCGACGATCGCCAGCAGCCGGTGCACCAACGGGCTGCCGTCGTCGGCCCGCCAGGCCACCGCGACCCGGGTGCGGGCCGCACCGGGGTCGATCCGGCGGAAGGCGACGCCGCGCAGCCGGATCCGCCGGATGCCGGCCGGGGCCAGCGAGACCCCGAGGCCCGCCCCCACCAGGGCGCACACCGTCTGCCACTCCACCGCCTGCTGCCCGATCCGCGGGCTGAAACCCGCCTCCGCGCACAGGCCGGTGATCCGGTCGTACAGCTGCGGCCCCTCCTCGCGGGGCAGCAGCACGAACGGCTCCGCCGCCAACTGCCCGAGCCGGACGACTCGTTGGGCGGCGAGCGGATGGTCCGCCGGGAGCACGGCGACGAAGGGCTCGCTGAGCACCGTCCGGAACCGCAGCCCCTGGTCGTCGGCGGGCGGCTCGCGCAGCAGGCCGACGTCGATGCCTTGGTCGCGCAGGGCGGCGAGCTGGGGCGCGCTGGTCATCTCCCGGACGTCCAGCCGCACCCCCGGGTGGCGCTCCCGGAAGGCGTGCAGCAGCCCGGGCAGGACGGTCAGGGCGAGCGAGGCGGAGAAGCCGATCCGCAGCCGCCCCGCCTCCCCGTCGCCCACCGCCCGGGCGGCCGCCAGCCCGTCCGCGAGCTCGGCCAGCACCCGGCGCGCGACCGGCAGCAGCTCCTGCTGGCCGGTGCTGCGGCGCTGCTTCGGCGAGGTCCGACCGGCCGCGACGATGCAAGTGTGCGGCCTGGCCGACCCCCGGATGCGGATCGAGATCGAGGTGACCGCCCGGCGCTCGGCCGGGTGAGGGGCCGCTGATCCACCGCCAGCGTTCGCGCTGTCCGCGGCCGTTGCTATGGTTCTCCCCGCCACTACGGGTAGGGGGATCGGACTTGGCACGTAGCATGATCGACGTCAGCGTGAGTCGGCGGGTGCTGTGGGTCGGCGGCGACGCCTACCCGCTGGGCAACATCGCCCGGGCACGGCAGTTCATGGTCGTACCGAGACGGTCGTTCGCGATCCGCAGGTTCCTCCGGGCCCTGGGCTCCCTGTTCGCCCTCCTCCTGGCGATCGCCTTCGTCAGCGAGGCGCAGAAGAACGACTCCGTCAAGGCCGTCGGCGGCTGGGTCGTGATCGCCTTGTTCGCCCTCAGCGTCTACCGGCTGGTCCAGCGGCTCCGCATGAAGCCGCTCTACAAGCTGATCATCGAGACGTCCAGCTCCTCGAACACGGCCGTGGTGAGCCATGACTCCGCCGAGGTGAGCACGCTCATCAGGCTGATCATGGACGCGATCGACAACCCCCAGGCCGAGTTCGCGCTCCAGGTCGAGAACATCCACATCGGCGACCGGATCAACCAGTACGGCGACCACAACACGGGGAAGATGGTCCACTCATGAGCAACTCCTTCCACTTCGGCGACTCGGTCACCCAGCACGGCGACCACAACATCGGCATCGTCAAGAACCAGGGCCCGGTCGACCCGCAGGCCGCGCTGCGCGAACTCGCGGCCGCCGTCCAGCAGTTGCGCGACCACGTGCCGGCCGAGGACCGCGAGGTGCTGGACGAGTCGCTGGAGGCCATCGGCGACGGCGCCGGCGACGGGGCATCGCCGTCCGCCCTGCGCCGGGCGCTGCGCAACATCTCCGGGGTGGCCTCGCTGGTGCGGGCGGGTGCGCCGGTGGTGGAGTCGGTCCGCCGGATCCTGGACTCGCTCGACTCCTGACGGTCGGGCCACTATTTTCGTACCGGGTCAGAAAACTGCCCCGGTCAATCCCGGCTGCTAGCCTGGACCGCATGACTGGACTGCGGGAGCGCAAGAAGGAACGGACCCGGCGGGCCATCTCCGAGGCGGCCATCACGCTCTTCCTGGAGCACGGCTTCGACCAGGTCTCGGTGGCCGACGTCGCCGCCGCCGCCGAGGTCTCCAAGCCCACCCTGTTCAGCTACTTCGCCAGCAAGGAGGACCTGGTCGTCCACCGCTTCGCCGACCACCAGGAGCAGGCGGCGGACGTGGTCCGCAACCGGGCCGGGGACGAGACCCTGCTGGACGCCCTGCACCGGGACTTCCTGGACGGCCTCGCCCGGCGCGACCCGGTCACCGGCCTCAACGACCACCCCCAGGTGCTGGCCTTCACCGCCCTCGTCCAGGGCACCCCCAGCCTGGCCGCCCGGGTCGGCGCGTACGTCGCCCGCGCCGAGCAGTCCCTCGCCGAGGCGCTGCGCGAGGCCCCCGACCTCGCCCCGCCGCACGAGCTCACGGCCCCGCTGCTCGCCGCCCAGGTCACCGCCACCCAGCGGGTCCTGGCCCTGCACAACTGGCAGCTCCTCCGGGACGGCGGCCGCACCGCCGACGACCTCCACCCCGAGGCCGTCGCCCACGCCGACCGCGCCTTCGAGCTGCTCGCCCGGGGCTACACCGACGCCTGACACCGTGGTTGGATTGCCGCCCATGACGACCCGCCACCTCGACTTCGACGCCCTGCACAACTTCCGTGACCTGGGCGGCTATCCGGCCGCCGACGGACGGACCGTCCGGTGGGGCCTGCTCTACCGCTCCGACTCGCTCGGCAAGATCTCCACCGCCGCCGACCTCGAACGGCTCCGGGCCCTCGGCGTCCGGACCGTGATCGACCTGCGCTACGACTGGGAGATCGCCGCCAAGGGGCGGGTCCCCGACTTCGACGGCCTGGACTTCCGCAACCACTCGATCGAGCACCGCCCGTATGACCAGGCCGCGATCGACCCGGCACTCGACCCGTGGCGCTACCTCGCCGACCGCTTCGCCGAGGTCGCCGAGGACGGCGTCAAGGAGATCCGCCAGACCCTGGACGCGATCACCGACGCCGAGGCCCCGGTGGTCTTCCACTGCATGTCCGGCAAGGACCGCACCGGCCTGATCGCCGCCCTGGTGCTCACCCTGCTCGGCGTCTCCGAGGACGACATCGCCGCGGACTTCGCCCTCACCGAGCTCGCCACCCCGCACCTGGTCGCCGACTGGCACGCCGCCCACCCCGGCGAAACCCTCCGCTGGCCCGGCTACGGCCGCGCCCCGGAGGCCGTCATCCGCCTCACCCTCGCCGATCTCGCCACCCGCTACGGCTCCGTCGAGGCCTACCTCACCGGCACCGTCGGCATCGACCGCGCCCGGATCGACGCCCTGCGGTCACGACTGCTCACGCCCTGACCACTTGCGGCGGTTGCCGAGTGGCGGGCTCCACCGCTAGGGCGTGTCTTGTGGATCAGGTCGGACCAGACCGCGGCGTCAGGGTGCGTGCATCGCAAGGCGGAGGAGGGAGTCCATGCGGAGCATCGGC
>NZ_JBVHYH010000141.1:0-7513 GCF_055569135.1 Kitasatospora sp. NPDC029367 | reverse complement strand
CTCCCCTCCTCCCCCCCCGCACTCTAGTCTGGACGAACGAACACCCCCCCCCCCCCCCCCCCCCCCCCCCCCCCCCCCCCCCCCCCCCCCCCCCCCCCCCCGCGCCGGCGGGGACGGAGGTCCGTCCCCGCCGGCGGTCGGGCGGCAGTGGGCTCCCTCAGCGGAGCCCTCCGGGTCGGGCCCGGGGCGGGCCCGGATCAGCCCTGCTGGCCGGCCTTGCGGCGGCGGAGCACCACGAGGGTGCCGACACCGGCGACCAGGACGGCGCCACCGGCGGCCGCGATCATGGTGGTGTTGTCACCGCCACCGGTGGTGGCGAGGGTCTTGTCCGCGTCGGCGGCGGCCGTCTTGGCCTTGGTGACGACGGCCGGGGTGATCTTCGGCGGGGTGACCTTCGGGACGTCCACCGGGAAGTCGATCGGCTGCTGCACGTCGGTGCTGCCGGCGGTCGGGGCCGGGGTGGTGGTCGCGCCGGAGTCGGTCGGCGAGGCCGACGGCGAGGCGGTGCCGGTGGCCGGGGTGGTCGGCGCGGGGGTGGTCGGGGCCGAGGTGGTCGGCGCCGGGGTGGTCGGCGCCGGAGTGGTCGGCGCCGGGGTGGTCGGGGCCGTGGTGGGGGTCCCCGTCGTCGTGGCCGAGGGCGACGCGCTGGTGCTCGGGGTCGGCTTGCCGGTCTTGGTGGGGGTGGGGGTCGGGGTGGGCTTGCCACCGCCACCGGCCTTGATGGTGAAGCCGGCGCCCTTGATCCCCTCGCAGCTGAAGTGGCCGTTGTCGGACTCGTCGTCGGCGTTGGCCGAGAAGACCACCGGGACGACGCCGGCCTTGCCCAGCGGGGTGTCCTTGGTGAAGGAGACCCGGACGTCGATGTCGATCCGCTTGCCCTGGGCGAGGTAGAGCAGCGCGTCGTCGGCGGGACCGCCGTCGTTCACGCCGCCGAGCAGGATCAGCACCGCGCTGTCGTCGCCGTCACCGCCGCCGGGCGCGATCGAGCCGGTCCGCCAGGTGCCGCTGCCGGGCAGCTGGTACTCGACCTTGAGGTCCTTGGCCTTGAGCGTGCCGGCCTTGTTCTTGAACTTGAGGAGCGGGAAGGCGACGAAGTCGTTCTTCGTCGAGTTCTGGATCCGGTAGGAGAAGACGCGGGCGTCACCGCCGGCGACGAAGGTGTCCGGGACGCCCCGCACCGAGAGGTCGAGGTTCTGGTGCTTCGCCTGCGCGGCCTGAGCGGCGGCGGACGGGGTGCCGGTGGAGCCGACGGCCATGGCGCCCTGGGCGCCGGTGAGCACCAGCGAGGACGTGAGCGCGGCGACGCCGGCCAGGGCAAGACTGCGACGTATGGACAAGGAGACCTCACGGAAGTGTCCGGGCGAGGCCCGGGCGCGAGGGGGCGGCCACAGACGCCGCTACTCCCCCGCGAAGCTGAAAGTCCGACGGAGAGTACCGAACGATTCGGCCACTTCGGAAGGCGGGTACCCGGTTCCGTCGTACGGCCGGGCCCGGGGCGTCCGAATCGCCCAACTCCGTCCGCCGGTAGGGCTTTTGCGCTCCGGCAAAGAGCGGCCGCAAAGTGACGGGTACACGCCCGGGAGGACGGTAGCGCACGGACCCGGGTGGCGCGAATGCATCGGTCCGTGGCGGGGGCCCGCGGCGGGACTCTTGGCGGCGGGGCCCGTGGCGGCGGTCGGGGTCGGGTCGCGTCAGGTGGTGTCAGGTGGCCTCAGGTGGCCGGCCCCGGCCGTCGTCGATCGGGTCAGCCCGCGAAGAAGGACTTGGCCGCGATCAGCGCCTGCTCGTCGCGCAGGACGTCCCTCGGGCGGGTGCCGTTGCCGATCAGCGCGCCGCCCCAGCGCATCCCCATGTACTCGGCGGTCAGCTTGAGGGTGCCGATCAGCGGCTGGACGTGCTCCTCGGTGCCGGCCAGCACGGTGACGTCCCACAGCGTGCCCCCGCGCATCCCGTCCCGGAAGTCCATCCCGGGCACCCGGAACCAGGCCGACCAGTAGTCGAGGTAGAGCTTGGCGCTGGTCGGCATCGTGTACCAGTACAGCGGTGAAACGAGGACCAGGTCGGTGGCCGCCAAGGTGGCCTCCAGCAGCGTCCGTTCGTGCCCGACCGGCTCCGGGTAGCGGCCGTCACCGGTGTGCCGCAGGTCCTGGAAGGGCGGCAGCGGGTGGTCGTCGAGCCGCAGCCACTGCTGCTCGGCGCCCTCGGGCAGGCTCGACTCGGCGGCCAGCCGGGCGAGTTGTGCGGTGTTGCCGTCGACGCGCGAGCTCGCGTCCAGGAACAGGAAACGGCGCGGCGCCCCGGCGCCGGACGGCTGGTCGGTCATCGGTACTCCCCCTGATCAGGTGCTGTGGACACCCGAACGAGCACCGGCGGACCGCCGGGTATTCCACCGCCAGCCCCGCTCCGCCCCGCTCGTCCCGGCTCCGACTCCGGGGCGGGAGCGGGGACGGAAGCGGGGGCGGGCCGGAGGCGGAGCGGGGGCGGCGGTCGGTCAGTCCGGCAGCCCGGCCCGGCGGCGGGCGACCTCGGCGACGGCCGCCCAGTCCTTCTCGCCGTCGCCGTGCGCCAGCGCGTCCAGGAAGGCGTCCCGCAGGATGCCACCGAAGGGCAGCGGGACGTGCTTCGCGGCCCCGGCCTCCAGGGCCAGGCCGACGTCCTTGAGCCCGAGCGGCAGCCGGAACCCGGCCGGCTCGTAGCGGCGTTCGGCCACCATCGAGCCGTAGCCGGAGTAGACCGGCCCGGGGAAGAGCGTGCCGCTGAGCATCTCGACCAGGTCGGTGGGCCGGACCCCGTGGGCCTCGGCCAGGCTGCACGCCTCGGCCATCGACTCGATCGCGCAGGCCAGCAGGAAGTTGGTGCTGATCTTGGCCGTGTTGGCCTGCGCCGGGCGGTCGCCGAAGTGCCAGCTGCGCTCGCCCATCGCGGCGAACAGGGGCTCGGCCCGGTCCAGCAGTTCGGGTGCGCCCGCGACCAGGATGTTGAGCTTCCCCGCCGCCGCGACCGGCGGGCGGCCGAGGACGGGCGCGGCGACGTAGCCGATGCCGTGCTCGGCGTGCAGTGCCTCGGCCCGCTCGGCCAGGGCGAGCGAGACGGTGGCCATGTTGACGTGCAGGGTCGCCTTCGCGCCCGCCAGCAGCCCGGGGTCGAGCAGCAGCCCTTCGACCGCCTGGTCGTTGGCCAGCATCGAGACCACCGTGTCGGCGGCGAACACCTCGGCGAGCGAGCCGGCCGCCTCGGCGCCCTGGGCCACCAGGGCGGCCACCGGCTCGGGCGAGCGGTTCCACACCCGTACGGCGTGACCGGCGCGCAGCAGGCTGCCGGCCATGCCCTGCCCCATCGCGCCCAGCCCCACGAAACCGACCGTCGCCCCGCTCATCCGCGCACTCCGTTCGCCGCCGTCACCCGTACCTTGGTCCGTCCGGAAGCGACTGTACGTCAGGGGAGTTCGGCGGGCCGGGGACGCCCGGGCCGACCCCGCCGCGCCGGCCGGGCGGCTACGCGACCCGGGCCGGGCGGCGGAGGCGGCCGGCGGAGGCGCCGCGCTCCAGCTCGGTGACCACGCGGTGGCGCAGCAGCTCGTACTGGGCCTGGAGCCGGCCGGGGCGGGCCGGGCGGGCGACCGGGCGGCCGGGGCCGACCAGCTCGCCCGGGCCGAACTGCTCCCGGGTGAGGTCGATCTCGAAGCCGGTGGCGAAGCGGTTCCACCAGTGGAGGTCCGTCCGGACCCCGTCGACGTGCACCTCGCCCATCATCAGCTCGCCGCCGAGCAGGTCGTGCACCACCATGGCCGTCACACCGCACTGGCCGCGGGCGGGATTGTCGGGACGCCAGCGGGCCTGGTCCTCGGGCGCGCAGGTGTCGACACCCCAGGAGGAGCGGATCGCACGTTCGATGTCGTTGAGGGTCCACGCCGTCATACCGGGAAGCCTGCCACGCGGCACTGACAACGACACCGGCTTTTCAAAGGGTCACCGCCTGTTCTGCGGCGACCCTCCCCTTGTTCACCCGAACGAGTTCCACCGCGGGCCGTCGGCCGGGAGCACGGCGGGTGCCGGGTACGGGAGTTCGCCCGGCCGGTCGGCCCCGGCGGCGGGCCGGCCGGCCGGGGCGGGTCACTTCGCCAGGGCGGCCACGCCGGCCTGCGCGAACTGCTCGTCCAGGTCCCCGCTGGGCGCGCCCGCGACACCGATGCCGGCGACCGGAGCGCCCTTGGACTGCACCGGGGCGCCGCCCGCCAGGAACAGCGTGCCCGGGATGTCCTTGAGGTTCGGGGCCTGGGCCAGGCGCTTGGCCAGCTCCGAGGTCGGGGCGTTCCAGGAGACCGCCGTGAAGGCCTTGCGCTCGGCCGACTCCGGGGCCTGCGGGCCGGCGCCGTCGCCCTTGAGCAGCACGCGGGTGACGCCGTCCCGGTCGACCACGGCGACGGAGACGTGCTGGCCGGCCTTGGTCGCCGCGTCCAGGGCGGCCTGGGCGGCGCGGGTGGCGGCGTCGATGGTCAGGCCGGTGCTCTGGGCGAGGTTCTTGTTCTGGGTGTCGGCCTTCGCCGCGGCGGGGGCGGCCGGGGTCTCGGTGGTCTCGGCGCTGGCCGAGACGGCGCCGACGCCGGCGGCGGCGAGTGCGGCGACGGCGACGGTGCCGGTCAGCACCCGGGTGCGCACGGAGGTCTTCTTCATGGTCCAGCTCCTCAACTCAACGGGACGGCGGGGCCACGGGGTCCACAGGGTCCACGGGGGCCGCGGCGGGTTCGGGCCGGGCGGCGGGGGGGACCGCCCGGCTCTGCTCCGATCCTCCGGCCGGAACCGGGCGCGCGGCATCGACGGTCCGGCGCGACCGTCCGGGCATGATGGGGGACGCCGGTGTCAACCGATCGGCTGATGCGGGACCGGGCCGGACGGGTCAGCATCGAGGGAACGGCGCAGGTCGGTGCACCGGGCGCCGGTCCTTACCACTCCGTCTGACACTGCTCGGCCGTCGGCCATCGCGTGGTCTCGTCGTCCGCCGACCACCGTCGCGTCATCGGCCGAGCCCCGTCCGGAGCCCGTACGTAGCCCCAGGAGCCCCCGTGCAGCAGCCCCGCCCGTCCGCCGGTCCGCCCCCGGGCGGGCTCGACGCCGGCGACCCGGACGCCGGACGGCTGGCGCTGCTGCTGGACTCCGCCTTCCTGCTGCTGCTCGCCGCCGCGCTCAGCCGCTACCTCACCCACCACGCCGGGAGCCCCCGGATCCCCTGGGTGATCGGGCTGAGCGCCGCCCTGGCCGTCGCCCAGCCGGCCGCCTCCTGGTTCGACCACCGCCGTCCGACCCCGCCGGGCCGGCCGCGCCGGTGGCCGCTGGCGCTGGTGGTCGCGCTCTGGGTGGTGCTGGTGCTGATCGCGCCGAGCTTCGCCTGGTGCGCCGTCCCGCTGATCTACACCGGGCTGCGGGCACTGCCCGCGAGGGCCGCGATCCCGCTGGTCGCGGCCCTGACGCTGCTCGTGGTGATCGCCGAGGTCCGGCTGCCCGGCACCACGGACGCCACCCTCGTCCTGCTGCCGCCCGCGGTGGCCGCGCTGGCCACCGGGGTGTTCCTGTTCATGGCCCGGCAGGCCGCCCGGCAGCGCGCGCTGATCGCCGACCTGGTCCGCACCCGGCGCGAACTCGCCGCCACCGAACGGCGCGAGGGCACGCTCGCCGAGCGCGAGCGGCTGGCGATGGAGATCCACGACACCCTGGCGCAGGGCCTGTCCAGCCAGCAGATGCTGTTGCAGGCCGCCGACCGCACCTGGGACGCCGACCCGGCGACCGCCCGTACCCATGTCCGCACCGCCGCCGAGGTGGCCGCCCGCAACCTCGCCGAGGCCCGCCGCTTCGTCCATGACCTCGCCCCGGCCGAACTCGCCGACGGCGGCACCCTGGACCGCGCGCTGCGGGCGCTGGCCGAACGGGAGTCCACCGAGAGCGGGCTGCCGGTCCGCTTCCACCTGGACGGCGCGCCCGTCCCGCTGCCGGCGGCCGTGCAGTCCGCGCTGCTGCGGATCGCCCAGGGCGCGCTGGCCAACGTCCGGGAGCACGCCGGGGCCTCGGCGGCCGCGATCACCCTGTCCTTCCTGGGCGACCAGGCCGTGCTGGACGTCGCCGACGACGGGCAGGGCTTCGACCCGGCGGCGGGCGGGCACCGCGCGACCGGCGGCACCCGCGGGTACGGCCTGCTGGCCATGCGCGCCCGGCTGCGGCAGCTGGGTGGCACGCTGACCGTGGAGAGCACCCCCGACGAGGGCACCGTCGTCTCCGCCGCGATCCCTCTGGAGCACCGATGACCGCAGCGCGCACCCCGTCGAGCGACGCACCGGACGGCTCCGCCGCCGTCCGGCTGCTGGTCTGCGACGACCACGCGGTGGTCCGGGCCGGCCTGCTGGCGCTGCTCGCCAGCGCGGGCGACATCGAGGTGGTCGGCGAGGCGAGCACCGGGGAGGAGGCCGTCGCACTGGCGGCCGGACTGGCCCCGCAGGTCGTACTGATGGACCTCCAGCTCGGCGAGGGCATCGACGGCGTGGAGGCCACCCGGCGGATCACCGCCGCCCCGGGCGGGCCGCACGTCCTGGTCCTCACCACGTACGACACCGACGCCGACATCACCCGGGCCATCGCGGCCGGGGCCACCGGCTACCTGTTGAAGGCCGAGCGGCCGGAGGAGCTGTTCGCCGCCGTCCACGCGGCCGCCCGGGGCCGGACGGTGCTCTCCCCGCCGGTCGCCTCCCGGGTGATGGCACAGATGCGGGCGCCCGCGCCGCAGCTCACCGAGCGCGAGCAGGACATCCTCGAACAGCTGGCGCGGGGGCTGGGCAACCGGGAGATCGCCCGGGCGCTGTTCATCAGCGAGGCGACGGTGAAGACCCACCTCGGCCGGATCTACGACAAGTTGGGCGTGGACACCCGGGCGGGCGCGGTGGCGGTGGCCAAGGAGCGCCGGCTGCTGCGCTGACCGCACCCCGGCCCCGCCTGCCCCGGCGAGCCCGCCGGACCCACCCCTCCACTGCGCTGGGCACTCGCGCGGTGTCACTCCGTGCTGTCATGATGCATGGAATGTCGGCTTCCAGGCCGCGCGCTCCTCGCGTCCCGGGCGGGCGATACGGCCTCGGGGCCGGCCGCGGGCACCCCTGACGAGGTCACAACTGCCTGGTGGGACGCCCATCACACCGACCCGACCACATCGCCACGATTGTGGATTTTTCGTGGATCTCACTATTGACAAACCAACCACGCGGTTTGTTAGCGTGAGAACACGACGTCCCCGGGGGTGGGGACTCGCCGGGTCTGTGCGGACGCTCTCGCCGGAGGGTGGTGCCAGGGGGGAACGGCGAGGCTGCCGGGGTGTCGGGGGGAGCGGCAGCGCCGAAGCCGCGCGACGTGGCGGCGTGGGGGGGGGCCGGGGGGGATCGCTCCCCCCCCCCCCCCCCACCCCCCCCCCCCCCCCCCCCCCCCCCACTCCCACCCCCCCCCCCCCCCCCCCGGAGCGGGGGCGGGTCGGGGTTCCC
>NZ_JBVHYH010000140.1:0-7952 GCF_055569135.1 Kitasatospora sp. NPDC029367 | reverse complement strand
GGTGGATGCCGTGGTGTTGCCAGGTGCGGGCGAGGCTGACCATGAGGGCGAAGAGGGCGGGTTGGATGACGTCGACGCGGTTGAGGTCGGGGGCGCCCGGTTCGGCGTGGAGGACGTCGAGGAGTGACCAGCCGGTGTGGGGTCGGAGGGCTTGGTCGCAGGCGTGGAGGTGTTCGGCGAAGACGGGTGAGGTGTCGAGGAGTTGGAGTCCCATGCCGGGCCATTGGGATCCTTGGCCGGGGAAGACGAAGACGGTTTTGCCGGGTGTGCTGGTGCCTTGGACGAGGTGGGGGTGGGGTTGGTCGGCGGCCAAGGCCGTGAGCGCGTCGAGGAGTTCGTCACGTGTGGTGCCGTAGGCGGCGGCGCGGTGGGTGAAGGGGGTGCGGGTGTTGAGGGTGTGGGCGATGTCGTGGGGGGTGAGGTGGGGGTGGTGGTGGAGGTGTTGGGTGAGGCGGCGGGCGTGGTCGCGTAGTGCGGTGGGTGTTTTGGCGGACAGCCGCCAGGTGACGGGGGTATCGGGCTGGGTCTCCACCGGTTCCGGTGCGGGGGACGGTTCCGGTGTGGTGGGGGCCTGTTCGAGGATGACGTGGGCGTTGGTGCCGCTGATGCCGAAGGAGGAGACGGCGGCGCGGCGCGGTCGTCCCTCAAGGGGCCAGTCGCGGCTTTCGGTGAGGAGTTCGACGTTGCCGGCGTCCCAGTCGATGTGGGGGGAGGGTGCGTCGACGTGCAGGGTGCGGGGCATGATGCCGTGTCGCATGGCCTGCACCATTTTGATGATGCCGGCGACGCCCGCCGCTCCTGCCGCGTGGCCCATGTTGGACTTGATGGAACCGAGCCGGAGCGGGGCTCCCTCGGGCCGGTCCTGGCCGTAGGTGGCGAGCAGGGCCTGGGCCTCGATGGGGTCGCCGAGTTTGGTTCCGGTGCCGTGGGCCTCCACGACGTCGACGTCGGCGGTGGTGAGTCCGGCGTTGGCCAGGGCCTGGCGGATCACCCGCTGCTGCGCGGGTCCGTTGGGCGCCGACAGCTGACTGCTGGTCCCGTCCTGGTTGACGGCGCTGCCGCGCAGCACCGCCAGGATCTGGTGGCCGTTGCGGCGCGCATCCGACTGCCGTTCGACCAGCAGCAGGCCGACGCCCTCGCTCCAGGAGGTGCCGTCGGCGGCGGCCGCGAAGGACTTGGAGCGCCCGTCGGGAGCCAGGCCGCGCTGCCGGCTGAACTCCACGAACGACGAGGGCGTCGCCAGCACCGAGACGCCCCCGGCGAGGGCGAGGTCGCACTCGCCGTTGCGCAGCGACTGCGCGGCCAGGTGCAGGGCGACCAGCGAGGAGGAGCACGCCGTGTCCAGGGAGACGGCGGGGCCCTCCAGGCCGTAGGTGTAGGACAGCCGCCCGGAGAGGATGCTCGCCGAGTTGCCGACGATCAGGTAGCCCTCCAGGTTCTCGTGCCCGGCGACCAGCGTTCCGTAGTCCCGGTCATGAGTCCCGGTGAAGACGCCGGTGCGGCTGCCGCGCAGTGAGGAGGGGTCGATCCCCGCGTGTTCGAACAGCTCCCAGCTGGTCTCCAGCAGCAGCCGCTGCTGCGGGTCCATCGCCAGCGCCTCGCGCGGGCTGATGCCGAAGAAGTCGGCGTCGAAGTCGGCGACGTCGTGCAGGAACCCGGCCGCACGGACGTAGGAGGTGCCGAGGTGTTCGGGGTCCGGGTGGTACAGGGCGTCGAGGTCCCAGCCGCGGTTGTCGGGGAAGCCGGTGATCGCGTCCCGGCCCTCGGCCACCAGCTGCCACAGGTCCTCGGGGGAGCGGACGTCGCCGGGGTAGCGGCAGGCCATGCCGACGATGACGATCGGGTCGCCGTCGGACCGGACCGCGGTGACCGGCACCACGGTGCTCCCCCGGACGCCGAGGAGTTCGGAGCGCAGGTGGCCGGCCATCGTGGCGGCGGTCGGGTAGTCGAAGAGCAGCGTCGACGGGAGGTCGAGCCCGGTCGCCTCGTGGAGCCGGTTGCGGAGGCCGACGGCGGTGAGCGAGTCGAATCCCAGTTCCTGGAGCGGGCGGTCCGGATCGACCGAGTCGGGAGTCCGGTGCCCGAGCACGGCGGCGATCCGGCCACGGACCAGGTCGAGCACGGTCCTGAGCTGCTCGTCCTCGGACAGGGCGCGCAGCTGTCGCGCCCAGGCGCGGTTGTCGACGGTGGCGGTGCCCGCGGTCGGGACGCGCACCAGGTTCCGGAACACCGGCGGCAGGGTCAGCGCCCGTGCGTGCCTGCGGAGTTCGGCGTGGTCGAGTTCGACGGGCAGCAGCCTGCCGTGCCGCCCCCCGGACAGCGCCAGGCCGAACGCGGCGAGGGAGTGCCCGGTGGAGCGGGGCTTGAGCCCGTCGGGCGCGGCGGACTCCGGCCGGGCGGGATCCGACTGCTCCTCCGGCGCCCAGCCGAGCGACAGGACGGGGCGCCCCTCGGCGCGCCGGCGGTCGGCGAGGGCGTCGAGGAGTGCCCCGGCGGCAGCCCGGTCCGCGCGTCCGGGAGCGCCGAGGGAGCCGGCGGCGGAGGAGAAGAGGACGAAGGCGCCGAGTCCGGCCTCGGCGGTGAGGTCGTGGAGGTCCCAGGCGAGGCCGGCCCGGATGCGCAGGGCGGCGTCCAGGTGCTCGGGGGTGAGGGCGGTGAGCGGGGCGCCGGTCTCCTCGACCGCGTGGACGACGGCGGTCAGCGGCCGTCCGGGCGGGACGGCGGCCAGCAGTGCGGCGAGGTCCGCGCGGTTGCCGATCTCCCCGGGCGCGGTGGTCACGCTCGCCCCGAGGGTGGTGAGGCCGTCGGCGTCGAGCGGCGCGGCCCCGGCGGTGCGGGCGAGCAGCAGATGACGTGCGCCGTGTTCGGTGACCAGGTGCCGGACGAGTGCTTCGGCGAGGTCGCCGGCCCCGGACAGCACCAGCACGGTGCCGTCGGGGTCGAACGGCCTTGCCCGTCGCTCCTGTTCCTCCTCCGCCTGCTCCTGTTCCCCCGGTGCGGCCGTCGCGGTGAGGGGCACGCGGACCAGCCTGGGGGCGAGCAGGTCGTCGGCGCGGACGGCGAACTGGTCCTCGCCGGCGGCCGGAAGCGCACCCAGCACGGCCTCGGTGACCTGCTCGTCGACGTCGAGCAGTACGAAACGGCCGGGGTGCTCGATCTGGGCCGAGCGCAGCAGGCCCCAGACGGCCGCCTGGCCGGGATCGAGGACGTCCTCCGGGGCGCCGCCGTCGGCACCGGGACCGTCGTGGGTCGCGACCGCGCGCCGGGTGACGATCACCAGCCGCGAGCCGCCGAGCGGTTCCTCGGCCAGCAGGTCCCGTACGGCGTCGAGCGCCCGGACGGCCTGCCCGACGGCGGCCGCGCCGGTTTCCGAGCCGCTCTCCGGGAGCGTCATGAGGATCGCGTCGGGTGCAGGACGCGCGCCGTCCCGGACGGCGCGGGCGAGCGCCGCGAGGTCGGTGTGCCGCTCGCCGGGCAGGGCGGCGAGGGCGTCGTCGTCCGCGTTCCCGGCGATGACCGCCCAGCGGGTCGCGGCCTCGGCGGGCCGCGGCAGCGGGATCCACTCGAGCCGGTACCCGCTGTCCGTGTCCGTGCCGCGGAGCCCGGCGGCACGGACCGGCCCGAGCCGCACCGAGCCGACGGTGGCGACCAGGGTGCCGGAGGCGTCGCGGATCGACGCCGAGGCGGTGTCGGGCCCGGTGCGGGTCAGCGCGACCCGGAGCGTCCGCGCGCCGGTGGCGTGGACGGTGACGTCCTGCCACGCCACGGGCGTGCGCAGTTCGTCGGCCGGGCCGTCGAGGGCGGCCAGGGCCGTCTGGAGCAGACGCGGGTCGAGGAGGTACCCGCCCTGCCCGGCGTCGTCGGGCAGCCGGACCTCGGCGTAGCCGGTGTCCCCGGCCCGCCAGGCGGCGTGCAGCCCGGCCAGCGGGACGGCCCCGCTGTGGCCGAGGCCGGCGAGCCGGTCGGCCAGCTCCTCGGCGTCGACGGGGACGGCGTCGCCCGGGGGCCAGTCGCCCGCCGGGCCGGCGGTGGCGCCCTCGACGGCTCCGTGGCCCAGCCCGGTGAGGACCGCGCCGGCGTGGCGGATCCAGGGTCGTTCCGGGTCGTCGCCGGAACGGGAGTGGACGGTCACCCGCTGGACGGTGGTGCCCCCGTCGGGGGCGGGGAGGCCGCTGCCCGCGGCGCCGCCCTCGCTGTCGTCCGGGGTGACTGTGAGGTGCAGCCGGGCCGGCGCGCCGTCGGCCAGCACCAGCGGCGCTTCGACGGTGAGCTCCGCGACCCGGGTGAGTCCGCTCTCGGCCCCTGCCCGGAGGACGAGGTCCAGGAAGGCCGCGCCGGGCAGCACGGTGACGCCGTGCACGGCGTGGTCGGCCAGCCACGGGTGGGCGGCGGCGGTGACCTGGCCGGTGAGGATCCGGCCCTTGCCGTCGGGCAGTTCGACCGCTCCGCCGATCAACGGGTGCCGGGCGGTGGAGCCGGACGAGGACGGGTTGTCCGTGGGATGCAGCCACAGCGACCGGTGCTGGAACGGGTAGGTGGGGAGGTCCACGCGGTCCGCGGGCCCGAAGAACGCCGACCAGTCGACCCGGACGCCGTGCGCGTGGAGCTGCCCGAGCCCGGCGACCGCCTCGGCCGCCTCCGGCCGGTCCCGGCGCATCAGCGGGACGAAGAGGGCATCGGCCGCGGACTCCGGCCCCGCCGCCGAGAGCACCGCGTCCGGGCCGATCTCGACGAACGCGGTGACGCCGGCGGACCGCAGGCCGCGCACCGCGTCCGCGAACCGGACGGTCGCCGAGACGTGCCGCACCCAGTAGTCCGCCGACGCCCAGCTCCCGGCCGGACCGCCGGAGACCGTGGACACGGCCGCGATCGTCGGCTCCCGGTAGGTCAGCGACTCGGCGACCGCGCGGAACCGGTCCAGCATCGGGGCCATCAGCGGGGAGTGGAAGGCGTGCGAGACCCGCAGCGAGCCGGTCTTCCGTCCCTGCTCCGCGAAGTGCGCGACGACTGCCGAGACGGCGGCCGCGTCGCCCGAGATCACCACCGACTGCGGGCCGTTGACCGCGGCGAGCCCCACCGCGTCGGACAGCAGCGGCCGGACCTCCTGCTCGGTCGCCCGGATCGCGGCCATCGCTCCGCCCTCGGGCAGCTCCTGCATCAGGCGGCCGCGCGCGGCGACCAGCGTCGAGGCGTCGGCCAGCGAGAGCACCCCGGCGACGTGGGCGGCGGCGATCTCACCGACGGAGTGCCCGGCCAGGAAGTCCGGCCGCACCCCCCAGGACTCGGCCAGCCGGAACAGCGCCACCTCGACCGCGAACAGCAGGGCCTGCGCGTTTCCGGTCCGCCGGACCGCCTCCTCGTCGGTGCCCCACAGCACTTCGCGCAGCGGCACCTCGCCGTGGCCGTCCAGTTCGGCGAGGACGGCGTCCAGGGCCTCGGCGAACACCGGGTAGGCCTCGTACAGGCCGCGGGCCATGCCCGCCCGCTGGGACCCCTGGCCGGTGAACAGGAACGCGACCTTGCCGCCGAGCACCCGGCCCGGCGCGGTGCTGCCGTCCGCGACCGCGTCCAGGGCGGCGGACAGTTCCTCCCGGTCCGCGCCGGTCACCACCGCACGGCAGGTCAGCGCGGCCCGGTTCAGGGCCAGCGCCCGTCCGGCGGCGGCCAGTCGGTCGTCGGGCAGGGTCGCCAGGAACGTCCGCAGCCCGGCCGCCTGCGCGCGCAGCGCCTCGGGGGTCCGGCCGGACAGCGGCCACGGCACCACCGGTGGCGCGGCCGTCTCCACCGGGTCCGGTGCCGGGTCGGCGGCGGGCGGTTCCTCCAGGATGACGTGGGCGTTGGTGCCGCTGATGCCGAAGGAGGAGACGGCGGCGCGGCGCGGTCGGTCGGTGCGCGGCCAGTCGCGGCTCTCGGTGAGGAGTTCGACGTTGCCGGCGTCCCAGTCGATGTGGGGGGAGGGTGCGTCGACGTGCAGGGTGCGGGGCAGGACGCCGTGTCGCATGGCCTGCACCATTTTGATGATGCCGGCGACGCCGGCGGCGGCCTGGGTGTGGCCGATGTTGGACTTGACGGAACCGAGCCAGAGCGGGTGTTCGCGGTCCTGGCCGTAGGTGGCGAGCAGGGCCTCCGCCTCGATGGGGTCGCCCAGCTCGGTACCGGTGCCGTGGGCCTCCATCGCGTCCACGTCGGACGGGCGCAGGCGCGCCTCCGCCAGCACCTGGCGGATCAGCCGCTCCTGGGAGGGGCCGTTGGGCGCGGTGAGGCCGTTGGAGGCGCCGTCCTGGTTGACGGCGCTGCCGCGTACGACCGCGAGGATCTGGTGGCCGTTGCGGCGGGCGTCGGAGAGCCGTTCGACCAGCAGCAGGCCGACGCCCTCGCTCCAGGCGGCGCCGTCGGCGGCGGCCGCGAAGGACTTGGAGCGCCCGTCGGGGGCCAGGCCGCGCTGGCGGCTGAACTCGATGAACGCGGCGGGGGTGGCCATCACCGTGACCCCGCCGGCGAGGGCGAGATCGCACTCGCCGTTGCGCAGCGCGCGGGCGGCCAGGTGCAGGGCGACCAGCGAGGAGGAGCACGCCGTGTCCACCGAGATGGCCGGGCCCTCGAAACCGAACACGTAGGAGAGCCGCCCCGAGGCCAGGCTGCCCGCGCTCCCCGTCCCGAGATAGCCCTCGAAGCCGTCGGGTGCCGCCTGCGTGAGCCGGTTGCCGTAGTCGTCGTACATGACGCCGGTGAAGACGCCGGTGTGGGTGCCGCGCAGGGTGGTGGGGTCGATGCCGGCGTTCTCGAGGGTCTCCCAGGCGGTTTCGAGGAGGAGCCGTTGTTGCGGGTCGGTGGCGAGGGCCTCGCGGGGGCTCATGCCGAAGAACTCGGGGTCGAAGTCGGCGGCGTCGTGGAGGAATCCGCCGTGGCGGGTGTAGCTGGTGCCGGGGTGGTCGGGGTCGGGGTGGTAGAGGGCGTCGAGGTTCCAGCCGCGGTCGGTGGGGAACTCGCCGATCGCGTCGACGCCGTCGGTCACCAGTCGCCACAGGTCCTCGGGGGAGCGGACGCCGCCGGGGTAGCGGCAGGCCATGCCCACGATCGCGACGGGCTCGTTCTCCCTGGACTCCAGCTCCTGAACGCGCGCCCGGGTCCGCTGGAGGTCGGCGGTCACGCGCTTGAGGTAGTCCCGCAGTTTGTCTTCAACCGTCATCGCATTCAGTCCCGTCTCAAGCCGTGCCGAGCTCGTTGTCGATCAGGTCGAACATCTCCTCGTCGGAGGCCCCGTCGAGGGCGGCGGCGAGGGAATCGTCCATGGCGTGCGTGGTGGAGTGTTCGGAGAGCAGCAGGCGCAAGCGGGTCGTGAACTCCTCCCGCGCGCTGTCGGAGACCGTTCGCAGAATGCTTTCGAAGCGGTCGAGTTCGGCGAACGCCGTGGCGTCGTCCGGCACCTGCCCGGAGCCTTCGCCCGAACCGGTGCCGGTGCCGTCGGCGGGCCTGGCGGCGGCGGCCTCGCGGGCGAGGCGGTCACCGAGGTGCTCGGCGAGCGCGCGGGGCGACGGGTAGTTGAACGCCAGCGTCGCCGGCAGCCGCAGCCCGATGGCGGCGCCGAGGCGGTTCCGGAACTCCACCGCGATCAGCGAGTCGAAGCCCAACTCCTTGAGCGCAGAGTCCGGATCGATGCTCTCCGGCGAACCGTGCCCGAGCGCCGCCGCGACGTGCGAGCGGACCAGGTCCAGCAGGAGCGTGCCGCGCTCGCCCTCCGGCGTCTCGGCGAACCGGCGCGCCCAGTCGCTCGTCCCGTCCCCGGTGGCACGCGGCCTCGCCGACCGCACCAACCCGCTGAGGATCGGCGGCAGTTCCCCGCGCTCGACCCGCTTCCGTAGGGCGGTTCGGTCGATGGGGGTGAGGAGGAGGTGGGGGTGGGGGGTGTGGAGGGTGGTGTCGAAGAGGGTGAGTGCGGTGGGGGTGGTGAG
>NZ_JBVHYH010000139.1:0-8050 GCF_055569135.1 Kitasatospora sp. NPDC029367 | reverse complement strand
CCCCCCCCCCCCCCCCCCCCCCCCCCCCCCCCCCCCCCCCCCCCCCCCCCCCCCCCCCCCCCCCCCCCCCCCCCCCCCCCCCCCCCCCCCGCGCCGGTACAGGGCCGATTCAGGGGGGACGGGATGCCCCGGAGTCGGCGCTGATCGTCCGAAGCCGAACGTCGGTCGGCTAGGCAGTTTCGTCTGGATCATCCGATCGTTGGTCTGGGTGTGCCGTTAACAGATGTGCAGTGGGGGCGAATCGAGCCGTTGCTCCCGGACCGGACACCGAAGCGGGGTGGACGCTGGCGTGACCACCGGGAGGCGATCGGCGCGATCGCCTTCAGTTCCAAACCGGAACGCAGTGGGTCCACCTGCCGGAGAAATTCGGCAACTGGAGAGGTGTCTACAACCGGCTGCGGATGTGGGCCCTGGACGGCAGCTGGGAGCGGGTGTTCACCGCACTGATGGCCCAGGCCGAGCAGACGATGACCTGGTCTGGGCCGTATCGGTGGACTCCACGATCGTGCGCGTTCACCAGCACGCGGCCGGAGCCCGCAAATGGGGGCCCGGCCGCAGAATCGGCCGACCATGCCATCGGCCGGTCCGGGCCCAGCTGGCGGGTCGGCTGGTGCCGGTGACGACGGCGGCGGCCTCGGCCGCCGTCCAGGTGCGCAGCACGAGCCGCTGCGTGGTCAGCTCGCCCGGGCCGTCAAAGGTAGTGGGGTGCACGGTTGTCTCCTGGTCGGAGTGGGTGACCCGGTCCGCGCTCTGTCAGCTGGCGGAGCGGAAAAGGGCATGTCGAGAAAGGCCGTTGACGGCCATATTCATCAACCTCCCCACGTGTCCGCGTTCACGCGCCTGCCGCGCCCGTGCGACGGTAACAGATGCCGGCCAGTACGAGCCTTTTCATCTGCGGCGGGCGGTTACCAGGGCGAACGAGAGGTATTCGCCGCCGTCCTGCGTCAGCATGTCGATCACCGGCTGGTTCGCCTTCGCGGCGTCCGGCCCCTGCTCGGCGCAGGCACGCGCCCACAGCAGCCAGTCCTGCCATGCATCTTCCTGGAGGCGCGCGGAGGTGACGTCCACCAGTTCGGTGACCTCCCACTGGAAGCGCCACCACTGGGGTGTGTGCCAGGCGATGGCCTCCCAGCCCACCACCGCCTTGATGTGGTCCGGGATCGCCCCCAGCTCGCGCACTTCCCTGGTCATCCCCGGTGTCGCCATGCCCAACTGGCCACCCGGCCGTAGGAACCGCACCAGGTAGGGGAGGTAGCCGTCCGCGGTACCGAAGTATTCGAACGCGTCGATGCTCACGATCGCGTCGAAGCTCTCCGGCTCGAACGGCAGGACGTGCGCCTCCGCCCGCACGGCGGTCACCCGGTCGGCGACTCCTGCCTGGGCGAAGACGGCGGCAGCGTCCTCGGCTGGTATCCACCAGTCGGCCGCGACCACCTCAACGCCGTACTCACGCGCAAGGAACACCGACGTGGCTCCTTTGCCCGAGCCAAGGTCCAGCACCCTCATCCCCGGCCGCAGATCAAGATTTGCGGCCAGGTCCTCCAGGAGCCACAACGGGTTCGGCCCCATGTCGAGGCCCACGAGCCAGGCAGGGTCATAACCAGAGGAACGCGGGTAGCGACCAGGTCGTGCAAGATCATCCAATGCAGTCACGGACACACCCAAGCCCATGACACACGGACGCACAACCCAAAATCGTCCGCCCCCTTCCGCACAGCACGCGGCCATGCGCAACCGTCAAGCGCTGGCCATCACGCGAATGACCTTCCCGATCCCCCGGTCGTCTGGTCAGCGAGATGATCCAAACGAAACGGCCTAGCTCAGTCCGGCACGGAGGCGCAGGCCCCGAAGACCCTGACCACATAGCCGTCGAGCCGATCACCGAATGCCGCCGCCGAATCGATGCCGGAGCCGGGGAGCGTGCCGGCATCGTCGGTATCGGCGAGGTAGTCCACATCGGCCCAACCGCCGCGGAACAGCACGACGGACAACGACGCGCCCGCCGGCCCGGTGAGAACGACTCCGAAGGAGTCCGGGTGCACCACGACGGCCCGGTCCGGCTCCAGCCGCTGCGGCCACTTCTGCGCCCCGTCGCGCCAGGTCACCGGCCCGACGGTCAGTCCGGCCCCCGCCCAGCGGCTCCTCCGACGTTCCACCTCGCGGACGGCCTCGTCAAGATCGATCGCTCGTTCCATGCGCCGATCATGCCGCAGCATCGAAGCCGGACGAAGCCGGGCGGAGAAGCCCACCGGAGCCGGGCGTGGATCGGGCCCCGCCCGACGAGGACGGCGGCAGCGGTGTCGGCTACCGCCGCCCCGGCAGCACCGGCGCGCCACCGGGCGGCCGGTCCGGGAGCGGACCGAAGTTGAGGAACTGATGAGAAAACCGGCCGACGGGCCCGGGCGCCGATAGCGTGGCCGGATGGATCACGACCAGCACCAGCGCCACGCCTCGTCCTTCGGCGCCGCGGCGGCGGCCTACGCCGAGCACCGCCCGGACTACGCGCACGCCGCGGTGCGCTGGGCGCTCGACGCCGCGCCCGGGCCCCGGGTGCTCGATCTCGGCGCCGGGACCGGCAAGTTGACCGCCACCCTGCTCGACCTGGGGGCCGAGGTCATCGCGGTCGAGCCGGATCCGGCGATGCTGACCGAGCTGCGCCGCTCGCTGCCGACCGTCCGGGCGCTGTCCGGAAGCGCGGAGTCCGTTCCGCTGCCGGACGCCTCGGTGGACGTGGTGCTGGCCGGGAATGCGATGCACTGGTTCGACATGGCGGTCGCGGGCCCGGAGATCGCCCGGGTGCTGCGGTCCGGCGGCATCCTGGCGGGCCTCTGGAACCTCCTGGACGACCGGGTCGACTGGGTCGCCGAGCTGGCCCGGGTGAGCGGGGCCGCGGCGGTCGGGCCGCGTGACACGCCCGCCGCCTGGCGGGCCGAGACGGCCGGCGCCCACCTGCCGAGGGGCGGCGGCGCCGTCCGCTTCGGCGAGGCACGGCAGGAGCTCTTCGCACACGGGCAGCCGCGCACCGCCGATTCGCTGGTGGCGACCCTGGCCACCCGCGCCGGGATGCTGGTCATGCCGGACGACCGGCGGGAGGCCGCGCTCGCCAGGATCCGCGCGTTCCTGGCGAGCCGGCCGGAGACCGCGGACGGCGGCTTCACCCTGCCGATGCTCACCGGCGTGCTGCGCACCCGCCGACTGTGACCACACAGGGCCGCGGCGACGACCGTCCTGCGCCGTCCCGCCTGCGGTCGACGCCCCGCCGCCGACTGACATCCCGCCTCCGGCTGACGTCCCGGCGCTACGCGCGCGCCTCCGGCGGAAGCGCCGCGGCGATGCAGTCGAGGACCCGCTCCAGCCCGATCCGGAACTGCTCGTCGCGGCCGAGCCGGGGCCCGCGCGCCTCCAGGGCGATCCGGCCGAAGATCGGGTACTCCCCGCTCTCCAGCAGGTGTCGGACGTACGGGTAGTTGCGCGCCTGCCACTCCTCCTCGCTCACGCCGCTGCGCCGCACCTCCTCCGTCCAGCTGACCTCGTCGCGGGCGGCGCCCTCCACGAAGCCGTTGAGGACGGCCATCAGGCCGAGGTTCTCGTCGATCGGGAGGTGCGCGTCCAGGACGCCCATCACCCCTTCGATCAGCCGCAGTTGCTGAGGCCCGAGGCCGGGCAGCGCGCGGTGCACGGTGGCGATCCAGGGGTGCCGCAGCCACATGGCGCGCAGGCCGTGGGCGTAGCGGGTGAGGTCGGCCCGCCAGTCGCCGGAGGGCATGCCCTCGACGTCGATCTCCCCCATCAGCCGGTCGGCCATCAGCTGGATCAGCTCGTCTCGGCCGGGGACGTACCGGTAGAGCGACATCGCGCCGGCGCCGATCTCGGCGGCGATCCGGCGCATGGTGGCGGCCTCCAGGCCCTCGGCGTCGGCGATCCGGACGGCGGCCTCGGTGATCTGCGCCCGGCTGTAGGCGGGTTTAGGCCCGCGGGCGGGGCGTTCGGGCCGCATCCAGATGTTCACGTACTCGGCGTCGGCCACCGTCGACCCTTCTTCTTGCGTACACGGTACCCAGTAATCTAGCGTGGCCACCATGACCGCGTACAACGTACTCAGTCGAGGGGTGAACTGATGGCGACCGGCACGGACGGGCCGACACCGATCAGCGAGGCCGACCGCGACACCGCCGTCCGCCGCCTCCAGGAGGCCTACGCCGACGGGCAGTTCGGCTTCGAGGAGCTGGATGGACGGCTGCAGCGGGCGCTCACCGCGACGACACCGGACGGCCTCGCCGAGGCCCTGACCGGACTGCCGGAGCCCGTCGCCCACCCGGACACCCGGTCCGCGACCACCCTCACGGGCGACGCCCTCGGCGGCCGGATCCGGCGGCGCGGCGCCTGGCGCGTCCCGCGCGTGCTCACCGTGGCCTCGGCACTCGGGCGGGTGCGGCTGGACCTCTCCCGGGCGGTCATCGAGCACCCGGTGGTCGACATCCAACTGCTGCTCGGCACCGGCGGGGCCGGCATCACCGTGCCCCGGAACGCGGTCGTCGACCTCACCGCCCTCCACGCCGGCCTCAACCAGCCGCGCTACCGCGCCCGCCGGAACGTCCGCCCGGGCGGGCCGGTCATCCGGATCTCCGGGGGGATGGGGACAGGCCGCCTGCGGATCCGCCACTCCCTCTGGTGAACCCCGCCCTCCGGTGAACACCGCCCTCCGGTGAAACCCGCCCTCTGCTGAACCCCGGCCCCTTCGGCCGCCCCGGCTCAGCCCTCGGCCGTGCGCACCGCCTCGATGAAGCCGCTGGTCCGCCCCGCGCCCTCGGGCAGCGGACGGCCGTAGGCCGCTCCGACCTCGGCGAGGGAGGTGGTCCGGGCCTGCCAGCCATGGGCGTTCAGCCACTGGTCGGCCTCGGGCCCGAGCCCGCCCTGCCAGAGCTCGGTGACATGGGCCAGAGCCGGATCCTCCGGGCCGCGCGAGACGTCCCGGCCGCGCTCCATCAGCAGTCGGCTGCCCGGTGCGGAGAGCGAGCCGACGGCCGTGAGCAGCCCCGCCGCCTGCTCGGCGCTCAGGTACACCAGCAGGCCCTCGGCCAGCCAGGCGGTGGGCAGTTGCGGGTCGAAGCCCGCCGCGACCAGGCGGCGCGGCCACCCCGGGTCGAGCAGGTCGCCCGGCAGCACCTCGCGCCGGCAGGACGGCACGGCGTCGGCCGCGTCGAGCACCTGCTCCTTGAACTCCAGTACGGGCGGCAGGTCCAGTTCCCACAGCCGGGTGCCGCCCGGCCAGTCCAGCCGGTAGGCCCGGGCGTCCAGTCCGGCCGCCAGCAGCACCACCTGCTCGGTCCCGGCGGCCAGCAGCCGGTCGTCGTAGTAGCGGGTCCGCAGCACGATGTGCACGGCGAGCGCGGCGGCGAGGCCCTCGCGCCGCGCCCGCTCGGGGAGTTCGGCGGGCAGCCCGGCGGCCTCGGCGAACCGGGCCGCGTACGGGTCGGTGAACAGCGGCTCGGGCCGGGTGCTCTCATGCGCCCGCACCAGCACCACGGGCAGGGCGGTGCGGGAGACCGGGCTCATCGCATCAGGCGTCGGCGTCATGCCCGCCAATCTACCGCCGCCTACAAGTCCGGTCCGGGCAGGGCCAATTCCTCGCGCACTCCGCCGTTCCCTGACATGATCCGGGCTGTGACCGGCGTCGCATCGAGTGCGAACGCCGGGGCGACCGGGGAGGAATCGACGGGGGTGGCGATGAACGAGGACACCGTGCCGACGCCGGGCGGCGACGATGCCTGAGGACGCGGTTCCCGTCCGGGACGCACGCCCGAACCCGGACGGCTGGCAGGTGCCGCCGTCCCTCGGCGACAGGCTGCGGCCCGCCGTCCGGATCGTGCTCGGCCTGGTCGGCATCGCGCTCGTCGTCGCGGGCTTCGTCCGGTTCACCGCCGCCTTCGAGGACGTGCGCCGCTACCACGACACCCCGCTCTGCACCGCGACCGCGAAGCCGTCCGACGCCTGCGCGACGCGGGAGAGCGGCCGGGTGACCGGGAAGCACCTGGATCCGGACTCCGACTCGGATCCCTACACCCTGACCGTTGCCCGCGAAACGGCACCGGCCGCCGAGTACAGCGTCGGCAAGGCGTTCTACGACGACGTCACCGCCGGCACCACCGTGGACGTGAACGTCCTGCACGGCCGGGTCATCGAGATCAGCTACCACGGTCACCGCTCCCGGACGGAGACCTACCCGTGGGCGGATGCCGCCGTGCTCAGCCTGCTGATCGCCGCCGGGACGGCCCTGGTGCTCACCCAGGCGTGGCCACCGGACGACGGGGCCGTGTCGTTCCCCCTGGCCGTCACGGTCGTGGCGAACGTGTTCGCCACGTTCCTGGGCTCCATCGCGCTGCTCACCCTCCAGTGGCCGCTGGCCGTAACCCTGATCGTCGCCGCACTGTGCTGGATCGCCGCGACCGCCCTCTTCCGCGGCATCCTCAACGAGTACGCCTGATTGTCAGGTCCCCAACAAGGGAAGTAGCCTCCCCACATCCGCCGCCCACCGGGAGGAACTCCGTGCCGATCAGGACCAGAAGAAGAAGAGGAAGGGTCAGGACCGCGTCGGCCCTGCTGACCGCCGCCCTCGCCGCCGCGTTGCTCGGCGCCTCCCCCGCCTGGAGCGCACCGGACCCCGGCGCGCCCGGCACATCCGGCGCATCCGCCGCACCGGGCACCGACCGGCCCCGGCACCAGGTCGAGGCCTTCGCCGAGGACGGGACCATCGCCCACGCCACGGCCCCCGCCGCCTCCCCGTACCTGGCCACGCCGCCCGCCGGCCTCACCGCCCCGGGCGCCGACGGCGACGGCGAGGTCACCGCCCTGGTCCGCAACGGCGACCCGGCCGCCAAGCTGGACGTGGTGGTGATCGGCGACGGCTACACCGCCCAGGAGCAGCAGAAGTTCCGCACCGACGCCGCCGAGAAGTGGCGCGAGATCACCGCCGTCGAGCCGTACGCCACCTACCGGCAACTGTTCAACGTCTGGGCGGTGTCCGCCGTCTCCCCGGAGTCCGGCGTCACCGGTGATCCGGACCAGGCCACCGTCCGGCACACCGCGCTCGGCTCCTACTTCTGGTGCGACGGCGTGGAACGGCTGCTCTGCGTGGACGACAAGGCCGTCGACCGCTACGCCGCCAAGGCCCCGCAGGCGGACCTGGTGATCGTCGTGGCCAACACCGCCAAGTACGGCGGCGCGGGCTACAACGACATCAAGTCCCCACTCGGCTACGAGGGCATCGCCACCGTCGCGGGCGGCAACGCGAAGTCCGGGCAGATCGCCGTGCACGAGACCGGCCACTCCCTGGGCAAACTCGCCGACGAGTACTCCTACGACGGCCAGGGGACGTACCAGGGCGCCGAACCGCCCGAGGCCAACCTCAGTACCCTGACCGCCGACCGGATGCGCGACCAGGGCACCAAGTGGGCCCGCTGGCTCGGCCAGGCCTCGCCCGACGGCGGAACGGTCGGCAGCTTCGAGGGCGGTGGCTACTACCCGACGGGGCTGTACCGGCCGACGGAGAACTCGATCATGCGCTCGCTCGGCCGCGAGTTCAACCTGCCCGGACGGGAGGCGATGATCGCCGGCTTCTACCGCCACGCCACCCCGCTGACCAGCCCCACCCCCGCCGGCAGCCGGCTCACCGCCGCCGACCGGCTGACCGTCGACCTGCCCGTCCCCGACACCCAGCTGCACTGGTACCTCGACGGACGCGAACAGCCCCGGCTGCGCGGACGCACCGCCCTCGACCTCGAGGCACTGCACCTGACCGGCCCGCGCTCACGCCCGCACCTGCTCACGGCCGTGGCCACCGACCCGACCCCGGCCGTCGCGGACCCGGCGCTGCGGAAGGAACTGACCGGCAGCCTGTCCTGGCTGGTGACCAAGTAGTCAGCCGTCAGGACGCCGACCCCGGGGGGGGGGGGGGGGGGGGGGGGGGGGGGGGGGGGGGGGCGAGAGTGGGGGGAGGGGGGGGGGGGGGGGGGGGGGGGGGAAGGGGTGCGCGACCGGAGCCCAGGGGCCT
>NZ_JBVHYH010000138.1:0-8777 GCF_055569135.1 Kitasatospora sp. NPDC029367 | reverse complement strand
TCCACCGGCTCCTCCGACCCGAAGTCCTTCCCCCCGAGCCCCTACGTCCACGCCTACAACGCGGACGGCAAGGAGATCTACAACCAGAAGACCCAACCCAACACCAAGAACACCCACCCGTAAGCGTTTTCGACCCGCTGGACGCCCTCGACAGCCGGAGCCCCGGCGGGGCCGCCGAGTTCGAGGGCGACGTCGAGGTGGTCCAGGGTACGTCCGCAGCCAGCACAACCGCACCTCCGTCGAACGGCGCACTCGTGCGGGAGTCATGAGCGCACTCGGGACTTCGAGACCCCCGGAGTGACTTTCGGGAGCGGCACGGGAATCCTGTTTCGCGAGCGAACAAATCGGCTCCCCTGGTGGCCAACTGACGCAGAGTCGCCGATCCCTGTTGATATTCGGACATAAGGGACCATCACCCTGCAGACTTTGCCGATTCGATATCCAATCTGGTCTTCCGGGCCGAACGGCTCTGCGATCTTTGGAGGGCAGCAAAATCTTTACCATCACTATTCACGGAGATAACTCTCTTGCCATCGAGGAAGCAGGCCTCGCCCGAGTTCGGGGGCGGGGCCTTCACTACGCGCAGACTGCGGCGAACAGCCGTCATAGCGGCGCTCGCGATGCTGGTCGAGACGGGGGTCGCGCTCGACGCGATGACCTCCGAGGCCTTCGCGGCGCCCGGCGGCACCAAGGCGTCGGCGACCGCACCCAACACCGCGCCGGTCAACGAGGCGCCGGACGCCACGTCGGCGCTGCTGGCCGCGCGGCTGAACGGCCACCGGATCGAGGTCACCGGGGCTCGGACCGCCACCACCACCCTCTGGGCCAACCCCGAGGGCACGCTGACCCAGGACACCGCGGCCGGACCGGTCCGGGTGAAGGTCGGCGAGGCCTGGGTCCCGGTGGACACCACGCTCGTCGAGACCTCGGACGGCAAGGTCGCACCGAAGGTCCACCCGGAGGGTCTGACGTTCGCCGGCGGCGACGCCTCGGTGAAGGCCGGTGACGCCGTCGCCCCCGCAGCCCCGCCGGCGGCCTCAGTGGCCCCGGCGGCCTCGGCGGCCTCGGCGCCCTCGGCGGCCCCAGCGGCCCCGGCCGCCGCTCGCGCCAACCGCAGCGAGACCCGCCCGCCCGTCGGCGCGCCGACGCCCGAGGCCCAGCCGGCGCAGTCCACGCCCTTCGCGAAGCCCACCGAGCCCGCCCCCGCCGAGCCCGCCGCCCCCGCCAAGCCCGCCGAGCGCGAGCTGGTGAAGATCGGCAGCGGTGAGCAGCAGGTGCAGTTCGGCTGGCTCGGCCGGCTGCCCAAGCCCAAGCTGGAGGGCAGCAAGGCGACCTATGCCGACGCCCGCCCCGGCGTGGACCTCGTCCTGGAGGCCACCCGGACCGGCTTCGAGCAGTTCCTGATCGTCAAGGACCGCTCGGCCGTCTCGCAGGCCGGCACGATCGTGCTGCCGATCGACACCAGCGGCCTGGACGCGGTCCGCAAGGACGACGGCTCGATCGAGCTGACCGAGCGTCCGTCCGGCAAGGTCCAGGCGAAGATCCCCGCCCCGGTGATGTGGGACGCGAGGGTCGACCCGAACTCGCAGGAACACAACCACCGTGCGCCGGTGGCCATGGAACTGCGCGGTTCCGGCTCCGACGCCGAGCTGGTCTTCACCCCGGAAGCGGGCTTCCTCACCGATCCGGCGACCAGCTACCCGGTGACGATCGACCCGGCGCTCACCCTCGGGCCGTCCTTCGACACCTTCGTCCAGCAGGGCTACGACACCGACCAGTCCTCCTCGCCGGAGCTGAAACTCGGCAACAACGGCAGCGGCCAGGTCGCCCGGTCGTTCCTGCACTTCCCGGAGGGGCCGTACCACGGCAAGCACATCCTCTCGGCGAAGCTCAACCTCTACATGTTCCACTCGTGGTCCTGCGAGCCGTGGTCCTGGGAGGTCTGGGACACCGGTCTGGCGTCCACCGCCACCCGCTGGAACAACCAGCCGGGCTGGAACAAGATGTGGGCCACCAGCAGCACCACCACTGGCAACGAGGCCGCGGGCTGCGGCAACGCCTGGGCCAGTCAGGACGTGACGAGCCTGGTCACCGCGTGGTCGGACAACGGCTATACCAACAACGCCCTGGGCCTGCGCGCCTCCACCGAGACCAGCCCGTACTCCTGGAAGCGCTTCGACTCCGCCGAGGGCTCCAACCCGCCGTCTCTGTCGGTCACGTACAACACGATCCCGACGGCCCCGCCGGCGGTGGACGTGTTCCCCGCCCACCAGGGCAACCCCCGCTACACCTCCTCGGCCACGCCCACCTTCCAGGTGCTGGCCAGTGACCCCGACGGCGGCGGCCGGGTCGGCGCCGACTTCGACCTGTACCGCGCCGGCGTCTTCGTCAAGCGCGTCTACAAGGAGGTCCCGAACGGCAGTTACGCCCAGGTGAAGCCCGCCGACTTCGGGATCGCGAAGCTCGACGAGGGCGTCACCTACTCGATGGGCGCCCGCCTCTGGGACGGCACGGACAACTCCCCGTGGGCCCCCAAGGACGTGGTCGTCGTCGCCGACACCACCAAGCCCGGCGCGCCCTTCGTCACCTCGCCCGACTACCCGTCGGACGAGGCCTGGCACGGCGCCGCGGGCCAGGCCGGGCGCTTCACCCTGACCCCGCCGGCCGGCACCGACGACGTGATCGGCTACCTCTACACCGTGGACGGCAAGTCGCCGACGACGGTCGACGCGACCGGCGCGACCACCGCCTCGATCACCCCTGCGACCGACGGCACCCACGTGCTGAAGGTGCAGACGAAGGACCGGGCCGACAACCTCTCGGACCCGGCCGTCTACACCTTCCGGGTCGGCAAGGCGGGCGTGACCTCGCCGGTGGACGGCACCCAGGCCGCGAAGCGGGTCAAGCTCGCCGTCGACGCCCAGAGCCAGTTCACCCGGGTCACCTGGCAGTACCGCCGCGGCCCCGGTGCCACCGAGTTCGACGTCCCGGCGGCCCACCTCGCCAAGGCCGACAACACGCCGGTCACCGGTGCCCGGCCGCGGCTGGCCGACCTCGGCACCCACGCCAACTGGTCGGTGCTGGAGTCACTCGGCCAGGTCGGCGGCGTCGTGCAGGTGCGCGCGCTGCTCTACACCGACAAGGACACCGACCCCGCGTACCCGACGGCCTGGTCGACCTTCACCGCCGACCCCAACGCCGACGGCGCGGCCGGCACCCCGGTCGGGCCGGGCTCCGTCAACCTCCTGACCGGCGACTACTCGGTCGACGTCACGGACACCGACGAGTTCGGCATGGCCACCAAGCGCTCCTCCTCCTCGCGCGGCACCGGCCGCGGCTGGCAGGAGCAGGGCGAGCGGCTGACCGCGAACCAGCAGCAGGTGTCCACCGACACCACCGGCTTCCTGGCGACCCCCGGCACCGCGCTGCGCGCCACCGACCGGGGCCAGGGCTCCTCGACCGACTCGCTCAAGGTGCTGCCGGACGCCAACAAGTCCGGTGACACCTACGCCCTGCTCGGTGGCTCGGGCGGCCTGCAGCTGGGCATGAAGCCCGGCCACACCTACCGGGTCAAGGCCTGGGTCTACGTGCCGTCCTCGACCGGCCTGACCGCCGGGTACGACGACCGCGGCATGCGGATCGTGGTCGTCCACGGCAAGGCCGGAGCGCTCACCACGACCGTCTCGCGCAAGGCGCCGTACACCGACGCCTGGGCGGAGCTCACCACCGACGTCACGCTCGCCGCGGACGCCACCGAGGCGCAGGTCCGGCTCTACAACGGGCACTCGGACAACGCCGACAAGCCCGTCTACTTCGACGGCATGTCGGTGCGCGAGCTGGTCGCACCGTTCGGTCCGCAGTGGGCCGGCGGGGCACAGGGCGAGGCGGCCGAGTACGTCTCGCTCGCCTTCCCGAGCGCCGACGCCGCGGTGCTCAAGGCCACCGACGACACCTCGGTCACCTTCGCCCGGGCGCAGGACGGCACGCTCTACCCCGAGCCCGGTGCCGAGCACCTCGGCCTCAAGGCGACCGGCGGTACCTACACACTGTCCGAACTGGACGGCTCCACCACGGTGTTCGCCCGCCAGGGCGACTCCGACGTGTACACCGTGCAGTCCTCCACCGGTCCGGACGCCGCGTCGACCACCCGGTACGTCTACGACTCCACCGACCGGCGCGCGCTGGTCAAGCGGGTGATCGCACCCGTGGAACCGGGCGTGGACGACGCCAACGGCTGCGCCGTGGACCCGCTGCCGCGCGGTTGCGAGGTCACCGACTACGACTACGCGACCAGCACAACGGCCGCCGCCGGTGCCCCCGGCGACTTCACCGACCGGGTGAAGTCGGTCAAGGTCTGGTCGTGGAACCCGGCGACGTCCAAGCAGGAGGCCGTCGAGGTCGCGCACTACCTGTACGACGACCGCGGCCGCCTCGTCCAGGTCTGGGACCCCCGCCTGGCCCAGCCGTTGAAGACGGCGTACGGCTACGACGACGCGGGCCGGGTCACCCGGATCTCCCCGGCCGGGGACCTGCCGTGGGACTTCGACTACGGCAAGGCCGCGGCCGACCAGGACCCGGGCCGCCTGCTCAAGGTGCGGCGCGCCGCGCTGGCGCAGGGCTCCAAGGACCAGGTCGTCGGCGAGACCGCGACGGCCGTCGTCTACGACGTGCCGCTGACCCGCGCGTCGGGCGGTCCGTACGACCTGGCCGGTTCGGACGTGGCCAAGTGGGCGCAGACCGACGCCCCCACCGACGCCACCGCCGTGTACGGCCCCGAGGACGACCCGGGCACCGGCACCGCCTCGGCCGCCAAGCCGGGACCGGATGGGTACAAGCCGGCCACCGTCCACTACCTCAACGCCTCCGGCAACGAGGTCAACACGGCCAGCCCGTCCGTCACCCCCGGCGGTGACATCGACACCCAGGAGTACGACCGCTACGGCCACCCCGTCCGCACCCTGGAGGCGACGGACCGCGCGATCGCGCTCGGCACCCACCCGGAATCCGAGCGCCTCGTCGCGGAACTGGGCCTGCCGGCCGACTCCGCCTCCCGCGCCCGGCTGCTGGACCACCGGACGGTCTTCTCCGCGGACGGCCTCGACGTCGTCGACACGCTCGGCCCGGTCTACCGCGCCTCGCTCGCCGAGCAGGTCGAGGGCCAGAGCGCGCCCGCGTCCGCCACGGCCGAGGGCGAGAGCCTGGTCCAGCTGGGCGCGACCGACCCGGTTCGGGTGCAGACGCTCGCCCAGTGCTGCGCGGGGGCCGGCTGGTCCGGCGGCGCGCAGGTGTTCTTCGGCGCCAACGAGGTCGGGGACAACGCCTCCTTCCGGGTCTCGGTGCCCGAGGAGGGCGAGTACCAGCTCGGCGCGCTGCTGACGAAGGCGCCCGACTACGGCATCGTCCAGCTGTCGGTCGACGGCCAGAACGTCGGCGGCACCTTCGACGGCTACGGCCCGAGCGTCACCAGTACCGCCTTCACGGCCGGGGGGACGGTCCGGCTCGCCCGGGGTGACCACGAGCTGCGGCTCACCGTCACCGGGAAGAACCCGGCCGCCGTCGCGCCGTACTACCAGGCGGGTCTGGACCGGGTCACCCTGACCAAGACCACGCTCAACCCGACCCTCCCGGCCGGCACCCCGGTCGTCGCCCGGGACCACAACACCAACACCTACGACGAGGGCAAGCCCGACGGCCGGGCCTACCACCTGGTCACCACCGCCACCGACGGCGCCCGCATCGACGGCTACGCCGACGACGTCGAACTGCGCGTCACCAGGACCGGCTACGACGCGCCGATCGGCGGCACCTCCGGCTGGACGGTGAAGGCCGCGACCTCGGTCACCACCGACGCGCTCGGCGCCAAGCTGACCGCGTACGTGAAGCACGACGCCGCCGGCCGAGCCGTCGAGTCCCGCAAGCCGGGCTCGACCGGGAACGACGCGGGCACCGTCAAGTCGGTGTTCTACACCGCCGGGGCCAACCCGGACGACGCCCTGTGCGGCAACCGTCCGGAGTGGGCCGGCAGCCCGTGCGCCACCCTGCCGGGCGGTGCGGTCACCGGGGCGGACTCGACCCGAATGCCGACGACGCTCCCGGTCAAGCGGGTCACCCGCTACTCGCCGTTCGGCGAGCCGGAGGAGACCACCGAGACCAACGCGGGCAAGTCCCGCAAGACCGTCATCGGCTACGACGCCGCGGACCGGGTCGTCTCCACCGAGATCAGCTCGGACGAGGGCCAGCCGCTGCCCCCGGTCACCACCGAGTACGACCCGGCGACGGGCGACGCGGTGCGGACCACGGCGGGCGGCAAGTCGATCACCCGCGTCATGGACGCACTCGGCCGCCTGGTCTCGTACACGGACGCCGACGGTGGCACCACCACCACGGAGTTCGACCGGTTCGGCAAGCCGGTGAAGGTGAGCGACCCGACCGGGTCCACCACGTACACCTACGACCGCGCGAAGGAGCCGCGCGGCCTGGTCACCTCGGTCAACGACAGCGTCGCGGGCGAGTTCACCGCCAGCTACGGCCCGGACGGCCAGCTGGTGGAGCAGACCTACCCCGGCGGGATCGTCCGCAAGGACACCTTCAACGCCGTCGGCGAGGCCACCGGCCGTACCTACACCCGCAGTTCGGACAACTCCGTGGTCTGGGCGCAGACCAGTGACGTCTCCACCCAGGGCCAGGTGGCCAAGAACACCAGCTCCACCGCCACCCGCAGCTACGAGTACGACCGGCTCGGCCGCCTGGTGAAGGCCCGCCAGTCGACCACCACCAGCGGCTGCGTCACCCGGCAGTACGCGTTCGACGGCCACTCCAACCGACTGTCGAAGACCACCCTGCCCTCGGCCCCCGACGGCACCTGCGGCACCACCGGGGCCGTCGCGGAGAACCACACCTACGACAGTGCCGACCGGCTCACCGACGCGGCCTTCGCCTACGACGCCTTCGGGCGCACGGTGAGGACCGCGACCGGCTCCGCCAACACCTACTGGGCGAACGACAAGGTCGCCGCCCAGGAGAAGGGGGACACCAAGCAGCAGTGGGCCCTGGACGCCGCCCACCGCTTCACCGCGTTCACCACATCCAAGAAGCAGGCCGACGGCACCTGGGCCAACGCCACGTCGAAGCTGAACCACTACGGCGACGACTCCGACGAGGTCCGCTGGACGGTCGAGGACACCACCCAGGGCACCGTCACCCGCAACGTCTCCGGCCCGGACTCCGACCTGGTGGCCACCACCGGCAAGTCAGGTGACGTCCAGCTCCAGCTGACCGACCTGTTCGGCTCGGTGGTCCTCACCACGGACCCGGCGCTGACCAAGCCGGTGGTGCTGGACTTCGACGAGTTCGGCATCCCGCAGGACGGCCAGGCCGCGGTCCGCTACGGCTGGCTCGGCGGCAAGCAGCGCTCCGCCGAGGCCCAGGACGGCGACGTCCTGATGGGCGCACGCCTGTACAGCCCGGCCCTCGGCCGCTTCCTCCAGGTCGACCCGATGCCGGGCGGCAACGCGAGCCCGTACGACTACTGCACCGGCGACCCGATCAACTGCACCGACCTCGACGGCAACTGGGGCATGCCCAAGTGGCTCAAGAAGACGGTGCACGTCGTCGCCAGGGTCTCCGAGGTGGCGTCGTACATCCCCGGCCCGATCGGCTCGGTGGCCGCCGGCATCTCGGCGGTCTCGTACGCGGCCACCGGCAACTGGCGCAAGGCCGCCGAGATGGGCGTCACCGCCGCGGCCGGCCTGGTCGGCGCCAACACCGCGGTGCGGGCCGGCTTCACCGCCGCACGCGCGACCCGCGCCGCCAGCCGGACCAGGAGGTTCGCCTCCCGCGCCCGGTCCGTGTTCCGCCGCACCGGCTGCAACTCCTTCGCCCCCGACACCCCGGTGCTCATGGGCGACGGCGGACAGCTGCCGATCGGCGCGGTGCAGGTCGGCGACGAGGTGCTGTCCACCGACCCGGCCACCGGCGAGACCCGGCCCGAGCCGGTCCTGTCGGTCATCTACGGGTACGGCACCAAGCACCTGGTCGACATCGAGACCGCGGCGGACCGAAGCGCCGAGGCGGGTCGGGGCACCGAGGCGGGTCTCGGCACCGGGGCGCAGCGCGGCACCGAGGCGGGTCAGGCGCTGCGCGCCACCGCCGAGCACCCCGTCTGGGTGCGCGGCCGGGGCTGGACCGACGCCGCCGAGGTGCGCGTCGGCGACGCCCTGGTGACCCCGGCCGGCACCCCGATCACCGTCACCCGGGTGACCGACCTGGGCGAGGTCCCCGACCAGCTGGTCGTCAACCTCACCATCGGCGACCAGCACACCTACAGCGTCCGCTCCGGCGACGACTGGGTGGTCGCGCACAACCGGAACTCCTGCCAGATCGACCTGCCGCACATCCTCGGCGGGCACGGTGCGGGCAGCCGGATCGCGGGCAAGAGCCGCTTCCGCTCGCGTAACGTCAAGGAGGTCAAGTACCTCATCCACACCACCATCAAGAAGGGAAAGAGCCGGCCCAACACCGGTGGCCGTGAAGGCCGGATCTACGAGCACGACTTCGGCCGGATCATCGGCCGGGACGGCAACGGCCGGCACACGACCCGGCTGCGCGTCGTGGTGAAGACCAAGCGGGGCAGGAGGACGGCCAGGACGGCCCACCCCTACTGACCCTGAACCGGGGCGGGGGGGGGGGGGGGGGGGGGGGCGGGTGGGGGGGGGGGGGGTGTCCCCCCCCCCCACAGACAAGACCACGGGCCAGATTTCCTTCTCCCCCCCCCACAA
>NZ_JBVHYH010000137.1:0-9313 GCF_055569135.1 Kitasatospora sp. NPDC029367 | reverse complement strand
GCGCGACCCCCGAAAGGCCGCTGGGCGGGTTGGGGGGGCCACCCCCCCCCCCCTCCCCCTCCCCCTCCCCCCCCCCCCCCCCCCCCCCCCCCCCCCCCCCCCCCCCCCCCCCCCCCCCCCCCCCCCCCCCCCCCCCCCCCCCCCCCCCAGGTCCGCAAAGAGACGATCAGAAGAGCGCCGGCCTCAGAAGAACACCGGCCTCAGAAGACCCCGGCGCCTAGAAGAACACCGACCGCCGCTGCACCAGCAGCTGGTACAGGGTGTGCTGGATGGTCTCCCGCACCTCGTCGGCCAGGTCGAAGACCAGCATCGGGTCGTCCGCCGCCTCCGGCGGGTGGCCGTCGGTGGCGATCGGCTGGCCGAAGCGGATCGTCCACTTGGTCGGCAGCGGCAGCATCCCGAGCGGCCCCAGCCACGGGAAGGTCGGCGTGACCGGCACGTACGGCAGGCCGAGCAGCCGGGCCAGCGTCTTCACGTTGCCGATCATCGGGTAGGTCTCCTCCGCCCCGACGATCGAGCAGGGCACGATCGGTACCCCCGCGCGCAGCGCCGAGGAGACGAAACCGCCGCGGCCGAAGCGCTGGAGCTTGTAGCGCTCGGAGAACGGCTTGCCGATGCCCTTGAAGCCCTCCGGCCAGACCCCGACCAACTCGCCCCGCTCCAGCAGCGCCTGGGCGTCCTCGTTGCAGGCCAGGGTGTGGCCGGCCTTGCGGGCCAGCTCGTTGACGCCCGGCAGCACGAAGACCAGGTCGGCCGCGAGCATCCGCAGGTGCCGGCGGTGCGGGTGGTGGTCGTGGATGGCCACCTGGGTCATCAGGGCGTCCAGCGGGATGGTGCCGGAGTGGTTGGCGACGATCAGGGCGCCGCCCTCGGCCGGGACGTGCTCGATCCCCTGGACGTCGATCCGGAAGTACTTCTCGGCCAGCGGGCGCAGCAGCGAGAGCAGCACCTCCTCGGTGAGCTCCCGGTCGAAGCCGAACTCGTCGACCTCGTAGTCGCCGGTGATCCGGCGGCGCAGGAAGGCCAGCCGCTCGGTGGCCCGGCCCTCCCAGCCCTTGCCGAACAGCCGGGTGGCCGCCGGGCCGAGCTGCCCGGACAGCGCCCCGCCGACGGCCCCGGCGAGCCGGTCGGCCAGGCCGGGGCCCTCCGGCGAGCTCCAGCTGGGGGCGGACTCGATCGGGATGACCTTGGCCTCGCCCGGCGCGTTCTCGGCTGCGGCACTCATCGCGGGTTCAGCTCCTCGGACGGCGGGTCGGTACGACGTCGGTGGCCCCTTCGGGGCCGAGCAGGGCGGTCAGCCGGTCGGTGACGGCGGCCAGCCGCTCCGGCGGCAGCAGGCCGGGGCCCAGGGCGGCGGCGAAGTCGGCGAAGGCCTCCGGCGTGCTGAACGCCGTACGGTAGCCGAAGGTCTCCCGCAGCCGCGTGGTGTCCACCACCCGGCCGTGGGTGAGCAGCCGCAGCTGTTCCGGCGAGACGTCCACCAGCCGGGTCTGCCGGGCCAGTACGGCCATCCAGCTGACCGCGGGCAGCAGCAGCGGCAGGGTCGGGCGGCCGAGCCGGCGGGCGCACTGGGAGAGCAGCAGCACGCCCTCCCCCGCCACGTTGAAGGTGCCGGTGTTGACGGTGCCGGGCTCGGGCTCGCCGACGGCCCGGCAGAGCACCGCGACGGCGTCGTCCTCGTGCACGAACTGCAGCCTGGGGTCGTAGCCGAGCACGGTCGGCAGCACCGGCAGCGCGAAGTACTCGCTGAGCGGGGTGTCGGCGCCCGGGCCGACGATGTTGGCGAAGCGCAGCACCGTCACCGCGACGTCCGGGCGGCGCCGGGCGAAGCCGCGGACGTAGCCCTCCACTTCGGCCGCGTCCTTGGCGAAGCCGCCGCCGGGCGGGTCCTTCGGCTGGATCCGCTCGCTGAACACCGCCGGGTCGCGGGGCGCGGAGCCGTAGACGCCGGTGGTGGACTTCACCACCAGCCGGCGCACCCCGGGCGCCTTCTGGCAGGCGCCGAGCAGCTGCATGGTGCCGATGACGTTGGACTCCTTCACCGCGGAGCGGTTGGTGGAGCCCAGACCGGTGGCGCTGACGCTCAGGTGCACCACGGTGTCCACCCGGTGCTCGGCGATCACCCGGGAGACCGCGGGGCGGCGCAGGTCGAGCTGGTGGAAGGTGTACGAGGCGGCCGGTCCGTCCGGCTCCTCGACCGGCAGCCGCGGCGGCTGCACGTCCACGCCGACGACCCGGTCCACCCCGGGGCGGCGACGGACCTCGGCGGCGAAGCGGGCACCCAGATGGCGTGCCACGCCGGTGACGAGCACGACCACGCCCACGGTGCTGCACCCCATTCCCTCGGCCCGAGCGGCTGCGTGCACCGTACCGCGCCGCCCCACCGGGCCGTGAAACGACACCGCCCGCCCAGGCCGCGAGGGCCTGGACGGGCGGTGGAAGCGCTGGGCGCGCTGGGCGCGGCCGGGGGCGCTTACTTCTTGTTGCGACGCTGAACGCGGGTCCGCTTCAGAAGCTTGCGGTGCTTCTTCTTGGCCATACGCTTGCGACGCTTCTTGATGACAGAGCCCACGGAACAACCCTCGCTCACTGAGACTCTCGTCCGTGAGAGACGGAGTCCATACGACTGACGTGAGGGCCTAGCCTACCGTCCGCGTGGCCCGGGCCGTAATCGCGCTCCCCCGAAGCAGGAAACTCGCGGGAAATCCGGGGCGAACGGGGACGGATCCACGGGCTGTGGACCCGCCCCGGCCGACCCCGGTGCTACGCGCTCTCGAGCCGCACGTACGACTCCTTGAGGTACTCGTGCACCGCCTGCTGGGGCACCCGGAAGGACCGTCCGACCCGGATGGCCGGCAGCTCTCCGCTGTGCACCAACCGGTACACGGTCATCTTGGACACCCGCATGACCGCGGCCACCTCGGCCACGGTCAGGAAGACGACTTCCTGCAGGGGACGCTCGACGGAACTCATGACCATCACCCGACCCTTACCCGTGTGCAAGGCACCGGCTTCCCCTCCGGTGACTCCACCGGCACACGTGTATCCCCAGAGTAGTTATGGGTGGTACCAGTGGGAAGAGGGGAGGTGCAGTCCTCGTACGGTGAGAGATAGGACTGTTGCAGTACGTAGTCACTCGGCGGTTCGCCCCAGGGGGCGTACGCACGGCCCTTCCGGCGCGCGGCCGGGGTGCCGGCCGGGGCGGCGGATTCAGGCCAGCAGACCGTGGTGGGGGAACACCGCGCGGCGGGCCGCGAGGATGGCTTGATCGAGCCGGTCGGCCGGATCGTAACCCGAGTCGAAGTCGCGCCAGGACGGGCGGGCGCCGTCGGTCATCCGCAGCGGGGCCGGGCGGCGGGTGCGGCGGTAGACCTCGGCGCGCCAGGACTCGGGGGTCTCGGTGGCCGGGTCGACGGGCCGGCCGGCGGCGGTGGCGACCAGGTGGGTCCAGCTGCGCGGGACGACGTCCACCACGGCGTAGCCGCCCCCGCCGGTGGCCACCCAGCGGCCGCCGGTGAGCCGGTGGGCCAGCCCGTGCAGCTCCTCGGCGATCAGCCGCTGGGCGTCCACCGTGACGGCGAGGTGGGCGAGCGGGTCCTCCAGGTGGGTGTCCGCGCCGTGCTGGGTGACCAGGACCTGCGGCCGGAAGGCGGTGAGCAGTTCGGGCACCAGGGCGTGGAAGGCGCGCAGCCAGCCGGCGTCGCCGGTGCCGGCCGGCAGCGGCAGGTTGGCGGCGGAGCCGGGGGCGTCCGGGCCGCCGGTCTCGGTGGGCCAGCCGGTCTGCGGGAAGAGCGTGGCCGGGTGTTCGTGCAGCGAGACGGTCAGCACCCGGGGGTCGTTCCAGAAGGCCTCCTGGACGCCGTCGCCGTGGTGGACGTCCACGTCGACGTAGGCGACCCGTTCGGCGCCGAGTTCGAGCAGCCGGGCGATCGCGAGGGCCGGGTCGTTGTAGACACAGAAGCCGGAGGCCTTGCCGGGCATCGCGTGGTGCAGCCCGCCGGCGAAGTTGACGGCGTGCGGGGTCTCGCCGTGCCAGACCGCCTCGGCGGCGGCGACCGACTGGCCGGCGATCAGCGCGGCGGCCGAGTGGACGGCCGGGAACGACCAGTTGTCGTCGGTGCCGAGCCCGTGCCGGGGGTCCGACTGCTCGGGGTGGGCGGCGGCGTGCTTGACCGCCTCGACGTACTCCTTGGTGTGCACCAGCTGCAGGGTGGACTCCCCCGCGGCCGGCGCGGACCGCACGGTCACCCCGGGCCCGGTGGCGAGTCCGAGGGCCTCGACCAGGCGCATGGTCAGCGCGAGCCGGGTCGGGTCCATCGGGTGGCCGGGGCCGAAGTCGTAGGCGGTGACGGCCTCGTCCCAGTAGAGGTGCAGGCCGCAGGAGGTGTCACGCTCGGCTTCGGGCATGGCCTCCACCGTAGTGGGTGGCGGCGGCGGGCCCCGCCCGCCCCCACCGTCAGGCCAGCTCTACCACCGGGGCGGGGGCGAACCGCTCGGCCAGCGGCAGCACGGCGAGCACCAGCAGCATCGGGGCGAGCAGCGCCCAGCGGTACGAGCTCGCGTCCGCGATCGCCCCGACCAGCGGTGAACCGATCAGGAAACCCACGTAGTTGAAGAGGTTGAGCCGGGCCACGGCGGCGTCCGAGTCGGCCGGGAAGAGCCGGCCACCGGCGGCGAACACCTGCGGGATGATCGCGCAGATGCCGAAGCCGAGCACGGTGAACGCGGCGATGCCCGCCCAGGCGGCGGGCGCCAGCGCGGCCAGCCCGAAGCCCAGCGCGGCCAGCGCGGCGCCGCCGCGCACCACCGGCACGGCGCCGAAGCGCTGCACCGCGCGGTCGCCCAGGGCCCGGCCGAGCAGCATCGCGACCATGTAGCCGAGGTAGGAGAGCTTGGCGAGGTCCTCCCGGCTGCCCAGGCCGTCGGTGAGGTACTTGACGCTGTAGTTGGAGACCGAGGCGTCCGCGATGTACGCGAAGGCCATCGCCAGGCAGAGCGGCAGCAGCGGGCGCCAGGGGATGGTCCGGGCGGCGGCCTCGGCGGCCTCCCGGACGGCGTCACCGAGTTCGGCCGGCCCGGCGAAGCGCGTGCCGGTCAGCACCGCGAGCGGGGCGACCACCGCCGCGGCCGTGCCGAACAGCAGCGGCAGCCCCAGGTCGTAGTGCGAGCCGAGGCCGGCGATCGCGGCGCCGAGGATGCCGCCGAGGCTGAACGCGGCATGGAAGCCGATCATGATCGAGCGGCCGTAGCGGTGCTGGAGGCCCACCCCGAGCATGTTCATACTGGCGTCCAGCGCCCCCACCAGCAGCCCGAACGCGCCCAGCGCGAGGGCGAGTTGCCACAGCGAGTCGCCCAGCCCGGCGCCCGCCAGACTGAGGCAGACGGCCGGCTGGACGACCCGCAGCACGGCCCGGGCGCCGGTGCGCTTCACCAGCTGCTCGGAGAGGATCGAGCCCACCCCGGCCAGGATCGGCACCGCGGCCAGGAAGACCGGCAGCAGGCCGTCGCTCAGCCCGTACCGGTGCTGGATCTCCGGGATGCAGGTGACCAGCAGCGCGAAGGTGGTGCCCTGGAGCAGGAAGCTGACGGCGAGCGCGGCCCGCCCGACTCTCAGGCCGGGCGGAACGGTCGGGGACACGACGCTCATGCGGGACCTCGCTACTGGCCGGTAGAACGATGTTGGCCGAGAGCGTAGGGGGTGCGCCGCCTTTGCGGGAGGGGTCGTGCAGCGGTCACTTCCCGCCGGAGGCCAGCTCCCGGGAGCGGTCCCGGGCCGCCTCCAGGGCGCCGAGCAGCGCGGCCCGCACCCCGTGGTTCTCCAGTTCGCGGATCGCCGCGATGGTGGTGCCGGCCGGGGAGGTGACCGCCTCGCGCAGCTTCACCGGGTGCTCGCCGGAGTCGCGCAGCATCACCGAGGCGCCGATCGCGGACTGCACGATCAGGTCGTGCGCCACCTGCCGGGGCAGGCCGAGCAGGATGCCCGCGTCGGTCATCGCCTCGACCAGGAAGTAGAAGTAGGCCGGGCCCGAGCCGGACAGCGCGGTGGCCGCGTCCTGCTGGGCCTCCGGCAGCCGCAGCGCCTTGCCGACCGAGCTGAAGATCTGCTCGGCGCGCGCCAGGTGCTCCTCCCGGGCGTGCGAGCCGCCGGAGATGACGCTCATCCCCTCGTCCACCAGCACCGGCGTGTTGGGCATCACCCGGACCACCGGGGTGCCGGCCGCGAGCCGCTCCTCGAACCAGGCGGTGGGGACGCCGGCCGCCGCCGAGATCACCAGCCGGTCCGGGCTGATGTGCGGGGCCAGCTCCTCCAGCAGGGTGCCCATGTCCTGCGGCTTGACCGCGAGGATCAGGGTGTCGGCGAGCTTGGCGGCCTCGGCGTTGGAGACGGCCACCACGCCGTAGCGGTCGGCGAGTTCGGCCGCGCGCTCGGGGCGGCGGGCGGTCACCAGGACGTCCGCCGGGTCGGTGCCGGCCCGCAGCAGACCGGAGAGCAGGGCCTCGCCGATCTTGCCGGTGCCCAGGAAGGCGATCTTCTGTCCGTGTGCTGCGCTGCTGCCCATGGTCCGCTCCTTACCTCGGTACTGCGGCCATCCTCGCACCGTGCGGCGGCGCCCGTCCGGACCGTCCGGTCCGTGGTAGGCGGGCCCGGCAGTGGACGGGAGGGGGCCGGAAGGCCTGGGTGCTCTGCCCCTAGGGAGAAAACTCGGGGGTTTCCCCTATGGCCTCCGGGCCCGGGCGGGCGCACCGTGGAGCCATGGCACACGACGAGATGTCCCGACGTGAGAACCGGCAACTCGCCGCCGCCTCGGCGACGATGGGCCCGTGGCGGACGGCCGCGGGGGTCGGTGCGGTGGTGGGCGCGACCGCCCTGGGGGTCGAGGCGATCTCCGGGGACTGGTCACTGGCCATGCTGGCCGGACCGGCCGGCTGGGCCCTGTTCTTCCTCTTCCTGGTCGGCACCGTCGGCGGTCAGCTGCGCCGCGACACCACCGACCGGCGGCTGCGCCGCTGGGCCGACGCGCACCCGTGGCAGTCGGCCCTCCCGGCGGCCGGCGGGCTGCTGGTGCTGAACACCCTGGCGCAGTACTTCCTGGGCGACAGCGGGCTGTTCGGCTCCTTCTTCATCTCGCTCCTGCCGGCCGGCCTGCTGCTGGTGATCGCCGGAGTGGTGGGCTCGGTGAAGCAGGCCCGCCGCAAGGGCTGAGCCCGTCCCCCCGGCCGTCCCCCGGCCCCCCGACTCGGGGCATGTTTCCGGACAAAGAGCGGTGAACCTTCCCGCCGGGCACACGGGTCCACCACAGGCCGTGCCCCCGATCAACGGATCGTCACACCCCGTCGGCATACTGGCGCGATGCCGATAGCCGAAGATCCGGAACCGCGCCCCTCCGAGGGTCGTGAGCCGGACGGGTCCAACCCGTCCGAAGCGGGCGGGAAGGACCCGTTCGCCGACCTCGTCCTGGACGAGGAGTTCATCAAGGGCGCCACCGTCAAGGAGCAGTCCGGGCGCACCAGGATGCTGTCCGCCCGGTGGAAGCACACCCCGCCGGTCGACCCGGGCGGCCGCCGCTCGGTCAACGACGGCCCGCCGCCGGCCAGGCGCCGGTTCGGGCGCAAGCCCAAGGTCCGGCCGGTCGACCCGTGGGGCAACGTCCGTCAGGCCAAGCGCCGGGGCGGCCTGGAGTGGCGCACCCCGCTGTTCGCCGTCCTGGCCGTCGCCGTGCTGCTGGCCGCGCTCAACATCGACGGGCTGCGCAACTGGCTGCACGACGGCGACTCCTCGGCCGCCCACGTGCCGGTGCCGACCGTCGCCCCGGAGACGGCCAGACCGACCACGGCCGCGCCGACCGTGCCCGCCGACCAGCCCACCGTGGCCCACCCCTGGGCGGGCTCCCCCGTCGAGGGCTGGCCGAACGGCGCGGACGTCTTCGTGCTGCCCGAGGCCAAGGCCACCGGGGTGTTCTCCGCCGACCAGGTCGCCGACCAGCTGCAGCTGGTCAAGGACTACCTGATCGCCGGCAACCTGGACCCGAAGGTGGTCGCGGGCGGCCGGCCGGACGCCGCGCTCGCGCTGCTGCAGCCGGAGGAGCGGGACATGGCCACCACCGCCCTGGACCACCCGTCCAAGGAGACCAACCCGACCAGCTGGTTCAGCCGCTTCGACCCGCGCGACGCCGTCCCGGTGGGCGAGGTGATCAAGGTGCAGGGCTGGATGACCTTCGAGGGCGACGGCGACAGGGGCGTCCTGGTCCACACCGACTTCAGCTACGTGTACCCGCTGCGCCCCGGCCCGGAGGCCGCCAAGCGGGCCATGACGCCGGTGCCGTCGACCGGCGCCCCGCAGCCGGCCGCGCCCCAGGGCGGCACCGCCAAACCGGCGGGCCTGCTCACGCCGGTCGACGCCCCGTCCGGGGACACCTGGACCGCCCGCACCATCGTCCGCCGGGTGGACACCTTCCGCTTCTACGACCCGGCCCGCTACCGGGTCGCTCCCAAGAAGATCGCGTACGCCAAGAACCAGACCGACCCGGCCAACTCGGCCTGTGGCGTCTACGACGGCTTCTTCCACCCGGAGTTCGCGCAGTTCGACGAACTGCGCGCGGAGGCCCCGGGCCCCCAGTCGACCGGTCCGGCGGAGGACCCGTACGACCGCAGCAAGGACATCCCGCAGACCGAGGGGTGCGGCACGGTCAGCCGCACCTGACGCTCAGCGCCTGCGCTTGCCGCCGGGTCGGCCGCCGCGGCCGGCCCGGCGCTTCTCGTACTGCTCGACGGCCGTGCGGTGGGCGGCCCGCCGGACCGCCTCGCCGGGGGCCTCGACCAGGCTGCGGACGAAGTAGGCGGCCAGGCTGCCGGCCCCGCCGATCAGCCAGACGGCGCCGAGCGACTTCTCCTCGGCCATCCAGCCGGTCAGCTGGTCCCTGCCCACGGTGAGGACCTTCCAGGTGCGCCGGACGGCCATCATCGAGCAGACCGCGATGGCGGCGGTCAGCAGCCCGTTCAGGAAGCCGCCGCCGCTGTCGGAGAGCGCGACGCCCTCGACGCCGAGGCGCAGCACCAGCACGGCGGCGGCGGTGGCGGCCAGGGCACCGGCCGAGACGCCGACCCGGCGCAGCCAGTAGCCGTTGTCCCGGTTGAGCCAGGAGGTGCCGAAGAAGCGGATCGGCTCCGGCTCGGGGGCGCCGGCGGGCTTGGGGGCGGGGGTGGGGGGCTGCTCGCTCACGTCGTCGATTATCACCCGGGTGCCGGCCGTGGCACCGCGCCCGGTGAACGACGGCGGCGGAGCCGTCCCGGACCGCGGGACGGCTCCGCCGTG
>NZ_JBVHYH010000136.1:0-9455 GCF_055569135.1 Kitasatospora sp. NPDC029367 | reverse complement strand
CCGCCCGCACCAGGCCCCACACGGCCGCGCCGACGAGGTCCGACACCTCACTGCCCGCCACGGCTCCCCGGGTGACGAAGACCAGACGCGCGTCGACGAAGCGCGGCTCGGCCAGCCACTCCTGCACCAGGCCCAGCGCCCACGCCGTCACCTCGTGCACGTCCTCCGGCGCCGAACCGCCCGCCACCGGGACCACAACGGCCCCCGGCACGTCGTCGCCGCCGAGCTCCAGCAGTTCCGACAGTTCCGCGACCTCCGCCCCCAGCGTCACGACCGACACGCGCTCACCCGCGCGCGACGGCGCCGGCACCCACTCCAGCCGCAGCAGCGAACCCGCGGCGGCCGCTCCCTGTGCCACGGCGCCCGGCTCGGCCAGCGTCAGGCCCTCGGCCGACAGCACCGGCTCCCCGGCGGCGTCCACCAGGGCGAGCGCGAGGGTCTCCTCGCCCGTGCGCACGAGCCGGGCCCGGACCACGGACGCGCCCGAGGCGTGCAGCGTCACCCCGGACCAGGCCGTCGGCACCAGCCCCCGGCCGTCCGCCCGCACCACGGCCGCCAGCAGCGCCGGGTGCACGCCGAACGCCGCGGCCTCGTCGGCCGTCCCGCCCGGCAGGACCGCCTCGACGAAGGTCTCCTCACCGCGCCGCCACACCGACCGCAGCCCGTCGAAGGCCGGGCCCAGGTCCGCCTCCTCCCGGATCCCGGCCAGCTCGGCGACGACCGCGCCCTTCGGCGGCCAGACCGAGGCGTCGAACTCTGCCGTGCGCTCGCCACGGACAAGCTCGCCCGAGGCGTGCTCCGTCCACGCAGCGTCGGCGTCCGCGTCCGGACGGGAGAAGATCCGCACCGGGCGGACGCCGGAGGCCTCCGGGGCGTCCACCTGGATCTGGACGACGACCGCGCCGTCCTCGGGCAGGACGAGCGGTTCGGCGAGCGTCAGCCGCTCGACCCGGTCGCAGGCGACCTGGTCACCGGCGCGGACGGCCAGCTCCAGGAACCCGGTCGGCGGGAACACGGCCACGCCACCCACCCGGTGGCCGCCGAGCCACGGCTGCGCCTTGAGCGACAGGCGGCCGGTCAGCAGGGTGCTCCCGGCGTTCGCGAGCGCGACGGTCGCGCCCAGCAGCGGGTGTTCGGCCGGCGACAGGCCGGCACCGGTCACGTCGCCCACGCGGCGGGAGGGGCGCGGCCAGTAGTGCTCGTGCTGGAAGGGGTAGGTGGGCAGGTCGGCGCGCTGGGCGCCGGTGCCGTCGAACAGCCGGGCCCAGTCAACCGGGACACCGGTGACGTGCAGGCGGGCGAGCGCGGTGACGAGGGTGTGCTCCTCGGGCCGGTCGCGGCGCAGCAGCGGGAGTGCGGGGGCCTCGGAGTCGTGGCCGTCCTGCTGGGCGAGGGCGGCGAGGACGCCGTCGGGGCCGAGCTCGAGGAAGGCGGTGGCCCCGGCCTCGCGCAGACTGCGCAGGCCGTCGGCGAAGCGGACGGTCTCGCGGACGTGACGTACCCAGTAGTCGGGGCTGGTGACGTCCGTGTCCAGGGCGCCGGTCAGGTTGGAGACCAGCGGGATCGAAGGGGCCTGGTAGGTCAGGCCGTTCAGGACCTCGCGGAAGTCCGCCAGCATCGGCTCCATCAACGGCGAGTGGAACGCGTGCGAGACCCGCAGCCGAGCGGTCTTCCGGTCGGCGAAGCGCGCCTCGATCCGCGAGACCGCCTCCTCCGCCCCCGAGACGACCACGGAGTTCGGCCCGTTGACAGCGGCGATCGACACCAACTCGCCCAGCAGCGGCAGGACTTCGTCCTCCGTCGCCTGCACGGCCAGCATCGCGCCACCCGAAGGCAGCGCCTGCATCAGCCGGCCACGGGCGCTGACGAGCGTGCAGGCGTCCGCCAGCGAGAACACCCCGGCGACGTGCGCCGCCGCGATCTCACCGATCGAGTGCCCGGCCACGAACTCCGGTACCACACCCAACGATTCCAGCAGGCGGAACAACGCCACCTCGACCGCGAACAACCCCGCCTGGGCGAACTCCGTCCGGTTCAGCAGCTCCGCATCCGAACCCCACACCACGTCCCGCAGAGCGGGATCCAGCTCCGCACACACGGCATCGAAAGCCGACGCGAACACCGGGAACCGGGCATACAACTCCCTTCCCATCCCCAGCCGTTGCGATCCCTGCCCGGAGAACAGGAACGCCGCCGACCGCTCCCCCGCCACCCCACGCGCGACCTCGGCCCCGTCCACCAGCACCGCCCGGTGCCCGAGACGCGAGCGACCGGCCAGCGCGAACCCGACGTCCACGGGCGAACCGCCCACCGCCGCCAGCCGCTCCAGCTGCGCGTCCAGCGCGGCCTCCGACTTCGCCGAGACCACCCACGGCACCACACCCGGCACCACCGACGGACCGTCAGCCGGAGAGCCCTCCTCGGGAGCCTCCTCCACCGCCTCCTCGACGATCACGTGCGCATTCGTCCCACTGATCCCGAACGAGGAAACGCCCGCCCGGTGCGGCCGGTCCACCTCCGGCCAGGGGCGAGCCGAGGTGAGCAGCTCGACGGCCCCCGCCGACCAGTCCACCTCGGCGGAGGGCGCGTCGACGTGCAGGGTCTTCGGCAGCACGCCGTGCCGCAGCGCCATCACCGTCTTGATCACGCCGGCCGCGCCGGCCGCCGCCTGGGTGTGCCCGATGTTGGACTTCAGCGAGCCGAGCAGCAGCGGCCGTTCGCGGTCCTGCCCGTACGTCGCGAGCAGGGCCTGGGCCTCGATCGGGTCACCGAGCGGCGTGCCCGTCCCGTGGCCCTCGACGGCGTCGACCTCTCCGGCCGACAGCCCGGCGTTGGCGAGCGCCTGGCGGATCACCCGCTGCTGCGAGGGGCCGTTGGGCGCCGTCAGCCCGTTGGACGCGCCGTCCTGGTTGACCGCCGAGCCCCGGACGACCGCGAGGACGCGGCGGCCGTTGCGGCGCGCGTCGCTCAGCCGCTCCAGCACCAGGACGCCCGCGCCCTCCGCCCAGCCCGTCCCGTCCGCCGCGTCGGCGAACGCCTTGCAGCGCCCGTCCGGGGCCAGGCCGCCCTGCCGGGAGAAGCCCGAGAAGCTCATCGGCGTGGACAGGACGGTCACCCCGCCCGCGAGGGCGAGCGTGCACTCACCGGCCCGCAGCGCCTGCGACGCGAGGTGCATCGCCACCAGCGAGGACGAGCACGCCGTGTCGACGGTGACGGCCGGACCTTCCAGGCCGAAGGTGTACGACACCCGGCCGGACAGCACGCTCGCCGTCAGGCCGGTGGTCGCGTGGCCCTCCATGTCCTCGTCCGAGTTCATCACCACGCCGACGTAGTCGACGCCCGCCGTGCCGACGAACACGCCGGTGCGGGTGCCCCGCAGGCCGCTCGGGTCGATGCCGGCCCGCTCGAAGGCCTCCCAGGACGTCTCCAGCAACAGACGCTGCTGCGGGTCCATCGCGAGGGCCTCGCGCGGGGAGATCCCGAAGAAGCCCGCGTCGAACTCGCCGGCCGCGACGAACCCGCCCTCGATCGAGGCGCTGCTGCCGCTGCCCTCACCGAGCAGCGCCGCGATGTCCCACCCCCGGTCCGCGGGAAACCCGGTGATGCCGTCCCCCCCGTCCGCGACCAGCCGCCAGAGCTCCTCGGGGGTGGTCACCCCGCCCGGCAGGCGGCAGGCCATACCGACGATGGCGATCGGCTCGTGCCGGCCCGACTCGGCCTCCAGCAGCCGTTGGCGGGTCTGGTGCAGGTCGGCCGTGACCCACTTGAGGTAGTCAACGAGCTTGCTGTCGTTCGACATGGGGGGTGGTGCCTTCCTGTGATGAGGCGTGGTCGGTCAGCTGTCGCTCAGACGGCCGAGCTCGTTGTCGATGAAGGCCAGGACCTCGTCCGCGCTCGCTGCTTCGAGCCGCTCCGCAATGGCGTCCTCGGCATTCTGCGCGTCCTGCTTTCGCAATTTCTCCAGCATTCGGCGCAGCCGGAGGGAGACCGCGTCGCGCGTCGCCTCGTCGGTGTCCGCTTCGGCCAGGACGGCGTCCAGCCGGTCGAGTTGGCCGAACAGCGCCGTTCCGTCCGCCGCGTCCTGCTCGTCGAGGAGCACGCCGAGCAGGTGGGCGCCGAGGACGGCGGACGTGGGGTGGTCGAAGACCAGGGTCGCCGGGAGGCGCAGGCCGGTGACGGCGGTCAGCCGGTTGCGCAGTTCCAGCGCGGTGAGGGAGTCGATGCCGAGGTCGTGGAAGTCGCGGTCGGCGGCGACGGCCTCTGGGGAGGCGTGGCCGAGGACGGACGCCGTCTCGGTGCGGACCAGGTCGACGACGTGCCGCAGCCGGTCGCTCTCGCGCAGTCCGGTGAGGCGGGCGGCGAGCGCGGCGACCGCGCCGGTGCGGCCTCCGGTGGACTCGGCCGTGCGGCGGGCGCCGCGGACGAGGCCGCGCAGCAGCGCGGGCACGGTGCCGGGCATCCGGGCCGGGCCGGTGGCGCGGCCGATGGGGACGAGGTGGGGCTCGTCGGTCGCCATGGCGGCGTCGAGCAGGGCGAGGCCCTGGTCCTCGGTGAGGGGCGGGACGCCGGTGGCGTGGATGCGGTGCAGATCGGCCTCGGAGAGCGTGCCGGTCATACCGGCCGTGGGCATCCAGGCGCCCCAGGCCAGGGACTGGGCGGCCAGGCCCTGCTGCCGGCGCCAGTGCGCCAGGGCGTCGAGGTAGACGTTCGCCGCCGCGTAGTTGCCCTGCCCGGCACTGCCCATCACGCCGGAGACGGAGGAGAACAGGACGAAGGCCTTGAGGTCCTGGTCCTTGGTCAACTCGTGGAGGTTCCACGCGGCGTCCACCTTGGGGCGCAGGACGGCCGATAGTCGCTCGGGAGTGAGCGCGGTCACGATGCCATCGTCCAGCACACCGGCCGCATGCACGACACCACTGATCGTCCGGCCCTCCAGCACCGCGCCGAGCGCCTCGCGGTCGGCGGCGTCACACGCCACCACCTCGACCCTGGCGCCCACCTCACGCAGCTTGTCCAGCCATGCACCGACACCACCGCGCCGACTCAGCAACAGCACATCACGCACGCCGTGCTCGGCGACCAGGTGCCGGGCGACCAGACGCCCCAGGCCACCGGTGCCACCCGTGATCACGACCGTGCCCTCGCCCCAGCCCACGGACGACCCCCCCGGGGCCACGCGCGCCAGCCGGCCCACCCGGACAGCTCCGGCCCGGGCGGTGAACTGGAAGTCGCCCCCGTCCAGTTGCGTGGAGAGGACGGGCAGCGCCGCCTTCACGTCCGACGCGCGCTCGACGTCGAGCAGGGCGAACCGGCCCGGGTTCTCGGCCTCGGCCGCCCGGACGAGACCCCAGACCGCCCCGCCGCCGAGGTCCCCGACCTCACCGCCCGGCACCGCCCCCTGCGTCGTGAACACCAGGCGCGCGTCGGCGAAGCGCGGCTCGGCCAGCCACTCCTGCACCAGGCCCAGCGCCCACGCCGTCACCTCGTGCACCTGCTCGGGCACCGAACCACCCGCCACCGGCACGACCACGACCTCCGGCACCTCACCAGGCAGGTCGTCCAGCGACGGCACGTCCTCGCCCAGCGTCAGGGCCCGCACCGGCCCGGCGGCGCGCGCCGTGACGTCCACCCAGTCGAGCCGCAGCAGCGCCCCGCCCGGTCCGGCCTGCTGGGCCACGGTGTTGGGCTCGCCGAGCGTCAGCGCCCCCGCCGACAGCACCGGGCCGCCCGCCGCGTCCACGACCTCCACGGACACCGCGTCCGCGCCCGCCCTGGCGACCCGCAGCCGCACGACGGCCGCACCGGTCGCGTACAGCGCCACGTCGCGCCAGTCCGTGGGCACCAGGCGCGCGCCGTCGCCCGCCCCGGTCAGGCCCGCGAGCTGGACGGCCGCCTCCAGCAACGCCGGGTGCAGTCCGTACGGCGTCGCGTCCTCGGCCCGGCCCGGCAGGACGGCCTCCGCGAACACCACGTCGCCCCGCTGCCACACCGCCTGCAGCGTGCGGAACGCCGGGCCGTGGTCCAGCGGGTCGTGGCAGGAGGCCGGATCCACGGCGGCCGCGTCGGCCGGGGGCCACTCCGACGGCCCGAAACCGGCCTCGTGCTCGCCCACGGCCAGCGTGCCGGTGGCGTGGCAGGTCCACGGACCGTCCGCCTCGTCCGCCGGCCGGGCGTAGCAGCTGAGGGGCCGCGTCCCGGTCTCGTCCGGCGCACCGACCACCAGGTGGACGACGACGGCGCCGTCCTCGGGCAGCACCAGCGGCTCGGCGAGCGTCAGCCGCTCGACCCGGTCGCAGGCCACCTGGTCGGCGGCGCGGACGGCCAGCTCGAGGAACCCGGTCCCGGGGAAGACGGCCACGCCGCCCACCCGGTGGTCGCCCAGCCACGGCTGCGCCTTCAGCGACAGGCGGCCGGTCAGCAGGACGCCGTCCGAGTCGGCCGGGGCGACCACGGCGCCCAGCAGCGGGTGCTCGGCCGGCCGCAGGCCCGCGCCGGTCACGTCGCCCGGGTGCGCGGCCCGGACGGGCCAGTAGCGCTCGTGCTGGAAGGCGTAGGTCGGCAGGTCGACGCGCCGGGCGCCGGTGCCGTCGAAGATCCGGGCCCACTCCACGGGCACGCCCACGACGTGCAGGCGGGCCAACGCCGTCAGCAGGACGCTCTCCTCCGGCCGGCCGGGGCGCAGCGCGGGGGCGGCGACGCGGTCGGCGCCCTCCTCCGGGTTCTGCTCGGCGAGGTTCTGCTCGGCGAGGCTCTGTTCGGCGAGGGCGGTCAGGACGCCGCCGGGGCCGAGTTCCAGGTAGTCCGTGGCACCGGCGGCGTCGAGGGCGCGGACACCGTCGGCGAAGCGGACGGCCTCGCGGACGTGGCGTACCCAGTATTCGGGGCTGGTGAAGTCCTCGCCGCCGAGCTCGCCGGTGAGGTTGGAGACGAGGGGGATCAAAGGGGCTTGGTAGGCCAGCCCGTCGAGGACGGTGCGGAAGCCCTCCAGCATCGGCTCCATCAGCGGCGAGTGGAAGGCGTGCGAGACCTGCAACCGCGTGGTCCTCCGGTCGGCGAAGTGCGCCTCGACCAGCGAGACGGCCTCCTCGCTGCCCGAGACGACCACGGACGCCGGCCCGTTGACGGCGGCGATCGACACGGACTCGCCCAGCAGCGGCAGGACTTCCGCCTCCGTCGCCTGCACCGCCGACATCGCACCACCCGAAGGCAGCGCCTGCATCAAGCGGCCCCGGGCACTCACGAGCTTGCAGGCGTCCGCCAGCGAGAACACCCCGGCCACGTGCGCCGCCGCGACCTCGCCGATCGAGTGGCCCGCGACGAACTCGGCGCGCACGCCCAGCGATTCGACGAGGCGGTAGAGCGCCACCTCGACCGCGAACAGCCCGGCCTGGGCGTACGCGGTCCGGTTCAGCAGCTCCGCATCCGAGCCCCACACGACGTCCCGAACCGGCAGCTCGAGCGCGTCACACACCTCGTCGAACGCGCGGGCGAACACCGGGAACCGGGCGTACAACTCCCTTCCCATCCCCAGCCGTTGCGATCCCTGGCCGGAGAACAGCAGCGCGAGCCGCCGCTCCCCCGCCACGCCGCGCGCCACCTCGGTGCCGTCCAGCAGCACCGCCCGGTGCGCGAAGCGCGACCGCCCGGCCAGCGAGAGGCCGATGTCGGCCGGCGAGCCGTCCAGGCCTTCCAGTCGCCCGAGTTGGGCGTCCAGCGCGGCCTCCGACGCTCCCGAGACCACCCACGGCACGACGCCCGGGTCCGCTCCCGCCTCCGCGGCCGGCTCCGGCGCCGGTGCGGGTGCCTGCTCGACGATCACGTGCGCGTTCGTCCCGCTGATCCCGAACGACGACACCCCGGCCCGGCGCGGATGCCCGGTCTCGGGCCACTCGCGCGCCTCCGTCAGGAGCTCCACTGCGCCCGCCGACCAGTCGACGTGCGACGAGGGCGCGTCGACGTACAGCGTCTTCGGCAGCACGCCCGCCCGCATCGCCGCCACCATCTTGATGACGCCCGCGACGCCTGCCGCCGCCTGGGTGTGCCCGAGGTTGGACTTCACCGACCCCAGGTACAGCGGGAGTTCGCGGTCCTGCCCGTACGTGGCGAGGAGCGCCTGGGCCTCGATCGGGTCGCCCAGCGTCGTCCCGGTCCCGTGCGCCTCGACGGCGTCGACCTCGGCGGCCGACAGGCGGGCGTTGGCGAGGGCCTGGCGGATGACGCGCTGCTGGGACGGGCCGTTGGGCGCGGTCAGCCCGTTCGAGGCGCCGTCCTGGTTGACGGCGCTGCCGCGCACGACGGCGAGCACCGGGTGCCCGTTGCGGCGCGCGTCACTCAGCCGCTCCAGCACCAGGACGCCCGCGCCCTCCGACCAGCCCGTCCCGTCCGCGCCCTCCGCGAACGCCTTGCAGCGCCCGTCCGTCGCGAGCCCGCCCTGGCGGGTGAAGCCGAGGAAGCTCATCGGCGTGGACAGGACGGTCACGCCGCCGGCCAGGGCGAGCGTGCACTCGCCGCTGTTGAGGGACTGCGCGGCCAGGTGCATCGCCACGAGCGAGGAGGAGCAGGCGGTGTCGATCGTGAGTGCCGGGCCCTCCAGGCCGAAGCAGTACGAGACCCGGCCGGAGATCACGCTGTTGGCCAGCCCGGTACTCGCGTGGCCCTCCACCTCCTCCTGGGAGTTCATCACCAGCGAGGCGTAGTCCTGGCCCGTCGTGCCGACAAAGACGCCGGTCCGGCTGCCGCGCAGCGCCGTCGGGTCGATGCCGGCCCGCTCGAAGGCCTCCCAGGACGTCTCCAGCAGGATCCGCTGCTGCGGGTCCATCGCGAGGGCCTCGCGCGGCGAGATCCCGAAGAAGCCCGCGTCGAAGCCCCCGAGGCCGGCGAGGAAACCGCCCTGGCGGGTGGCGCTCACGCCGTGGCCGGTGCCGAAGAGGGCGTCGAGGTCCCAGCCTCGGTCGGTCGGGAAGTCGGTGATGCCGTCGCGGCCCTCGCTCAGGAGCCGCCAGAGGTCCTCGGGGGTCCGCACGCCGCCGGGCAGGCGGCAGGCCATGCCGACGATCGCGATCGGCTCCCCGGCGTCGGAGGTGGCCGCCACCGGCGCCGCCAGGTCAGCGGTCCCGTCGAGGAGTTCTTCGAGGAGGTGGGCGGCGAGGGCGTGCGGGGTCGGGTAGTCGAAGACCATCGTCGCCGGGAGCCGGAGCCCGGTGACGTCGGCGAGGCGGTTGCGCAGTTCGATCGCCGTGAGGGAGTCGAAGCCGAGGTCGCGGAACTCCCGTCCGGGGTCGACCGCCTGGCCGGAGGCGTGGCCCAGGACGGCGGCGGCCTGCGCGCGGACGAGGTCCACGAGGTGGCGCCGGCGGTCGCCCTCGCGCAGCTCGTACAGACGCGCGGCAAGGGCGGCGAAGGCCGTACCTCCGGCGCTCGCGGCCGTGCGACGGCCGGCGGGCAGGAGGGCGCGG